>CACZSC010000204.1 GCA_902783755.1 uncultured Ruminococcus sp.
GAAGGCCTTTTGGCTTCCTCACCGGGCCTTCTCGCGGCCATCATGTCAGCCAGCACCTGCGCCTCGCGCTCAGAGGTGACATCAGAGTACTTCTTCTGCCAGATCTCCGCCAGTTTCGTCCTGTTCATCACTACGAATCCGGATTCGTCGATGGTGGCCAGGGAAGTGCCGCTTCCTTTAACGTAGAGTGTGTCACCGTCCTTGAAGGAGGTGTTTCCGCCGCCCGCCAGGACCAGGGATTTGTCCTTTCCGTATCTGTTCGAGTATTCCTTGAGAACTGAGAGACTCATCGTGTTATCCTTCTTTCTTTCAGTTAATTCCGCCGATTTCGGCGAATACTTTGGTTCTTTCATCAAGATCTGGGTACTGGGCCGTTATCTTTGCCGAGAACATGGCGTCCTCGATATTCACGGTCGCCGCCTGTTCATGGCCTATTAGGGCATATGTGGATGTCTTGAGATGTGCGTAGGCGGGATCCGCAAGTGCCTGGCAGATGAAGCTCTGCCTCGGGGAGTTTATGTCCTCGCCGGAGATCTGGAACAGCCCGTTCTCGTTGCACATCCTGATGACTCTGGCCAGCTGCTCTTTCGTGTTCCGCGAAGGCATGTAGGTGACTGCGGAGAATCCGCATTCCTTCAGCACTCCGAACAGCTCGTCGATATAATCGTCTTCGAACTTCTGAGCAGCCTTGTCGCCCGTGGGGGATTCACCCACGTCGCCGAGATATGCGTACGCGGAAATGGCTCCCACTTCCTTGCACAGGTTCGTGAACTCGATGATGTTCATGCACTCGTCGGTGGCATCGACATAGAACTTTCCTACCAGATGGCCTTTCAGCACTCCGAGAATGTCGTACTCATAGAAATTGTCAGGCGCCGTCATGAGCTTTTCCCTTGTCTTTTCAGACATACGGCTCCCGCACAGCTTATCCACGAAGTCAAGGGCTTCCTTCCGGTCGGGATACTTTCCGGTTATCTTCTTCGTCAGAGCCATGCACACATGTCTCTCCGTGACGCTTCCTCCCAGTCTTCCCATGGAGAGGGGATACACGTCATTATCGAAGTCGATCTTTATACCGTAGTCAGCCACCAGTCCGTTGATGTTGTCTATCATCTTCCTGTTCCTGACGTTCCTCAGGTATCTCAGGTTCTTGAGGATATCCTCCACCATGCCCACGTTCTGGTGAGGTATGCCGTGCATGGCCACATACGCGCATGATTTCTGGTCAGGATTGTTTATCTTCTTTCCCACGAGGGACGTGCCGTTGACGTTGACCCTGCATTCGAATCCGCAGGTCACGGGCATGTCCATGATCCTTCCGGCGATGATGAACTCACGGAATCCCGACACGCTGTCGTGATCCATGATGCCGGCTGTCTGGAGCCCTGCCTGCCATGCGTAGTATACGGCGGAAGCCGGCGTATACGGCGAGAAGGAATAGCAGGTGTGGATATGGTTGTTTACGAATACGGTCTTTTCCGGCTTCTTTATCTTGCCGAAATCCACCAGTCTGCGGATCTCGCAGAGAGCCGCAAGTCTCTCCTCGGCCGTGATACCGGTGTCGGAGATCTTTCTGAGAAGATAATCAGGTGTCATTTTTTTGCTGTTCCTTTCCGCTTTCGATATTGTCATGATAGAGTCTGAATATCCGTTCCTCCGGCAGCCTGCCGTACAGGAACGCATAGGTGTCGAGATATTTCTTCGCTTTCTTCTTCTGAGCCGGTGCCGAGAAGTCCGCGTCTTTCCGTTTCCATGCCCTCAGCATGATGTTCTTCGGAGTCTCCTCCGGATCGATGAGCTCAGTGGCGTCGCACTTGTATCCCTCAGCCTCCAGCTTGAGGAGCCTCAGAGAATCGGTTGCCGAATCGCAGAATTTCTGTTTCAGTATGGGCCTTTCGGCTATGAATCCCAGGGAAGGGCAGTCAAGCTCGTGCATCATCCTGTGATGGCAGCAGGGAGTGGACAGGATCACGTCGGCGTCATGTCTTACGGCAAAATCAAGCACCATGTCAGTCGCTGTGTCGCAGGCGTGCAGGGAGATCACCATGTCCACCGGGGTGTCCGGGGAATACTCCAGGACATCTCCGCATATGAAGTGCATGCCGTCCATCTTCGAGTCTTCCGCTACTTCCTCGCAGTAGCTGATGACACTCCTCTTCAGGTCAACGCAGTACATGCTGACTTTTCTGCCGCAGATCTCCGTGAGCACGTAATATGCGGCGAAGCTGAGATAGCTCTTGCCGCAGCAAAGGTCGTATACGTATATCTCCCGGTCTTTCGGCAGCTTCTTTTCCGCTTCCTTTATATACTCCGCGAATCTGCAGATCTGTCTGAACTTCGACTGTCTCTTGTCGTGGACCCGTCCTTCTCTCGAGGATATGCCCAGACAGAAGAGGAACTCCTCCTTGCCCGTGAGGAGATGCTTCTTTTCCGTATCGTTGCCTCTGGTCTGCATCTCGTAATATGAGATCCGGCCGGGGTTCCCGCTCTTCAGATACTTGAAACTTCCTTTTTTTGACCGGTAAAGCGAGGCTGTGCCGTCCCGGTCGGTAAGTTCTGCTTTCATAAAGATGTTGAGCTGAGATTGGATCAGATAATCTATGTCGTCTTTTGCGATGGGGATGTTCTGCTGGGTGACCCTTCCTTCAGTGAAGAAGGTCTCAAGCTGCAGGACGTTTCTTCCGCCTATGGTCCTTACCGTACCTTTGGCCTTCAGATATCCTTTTCCACGCGCCTCCCCCAGGGAACCGGGAGAATGGAACACGAGGTTGACGAAGCTGTTCTGCTTCAGGGAGAGCCAGACGGTCTCTATGAATTTTGGAATATCTTCATAAACCATGTCTTATTCCTCTGCGGCGCCGTCCTGTCCGGCTCCTTCAGCATCTCCGGCCGCATCTGCGGTCTCTTCTTTTTTCTTTGATTTCTTGAAGGA
>CACZSC010000205.1 GCA_902783755.1 uncultured Ruminococcus sp.
CTTCCGCTGAGCTCGTACATCATGGTCATGGCGATGCCGCTCGTGACGTCGCCTTCGCAGGAACCCATGATGCCTTCCTCCGCAAGGACGGAGTACGCGAGGCAAACCTTGCCCATGAATGTCGTGTAGCATTTGACAGCCAGGGCCTGGAGCTCGTACTCGTCGCACAGGGACCTCAGTGCTCCGTAAAACTTGGCGGACTCTATAAGGCCTTCCTTCGTAGAGGTGATCCTGCAGGGAGGGATGATCCTGTTCTTCTCGTCAAGGATATTCACGGCTTCCTCGTCCGTGATCTCGGCGACTTTCCCGAGCATCTCCTTCTCGTCTATGTTGATGATCCTGGCGCCGATCTTTTCCTTGATGGCAAACTCGTCATATGCGATCTCGGTCATGCCTCTTACTCTTCCGCCGATGGTCCCGAGCCTTACGTGGCTCATGGTCTCGGCAAGGGAATAGGGGGTGGCAAGGGCCTTTGCCTTGAGCGCGCAGTCCCTGTCAGCCGGTTCACCGTAGATGAAATCATAGGATTTGCCGATATCGGTGAATACCGAGCCCACCTGATGGGCCATGCACAGGGATCCCGTGTCGAACGCAGGATATGCCCTTAGAATGATCGGCTTGTCAACGAAGGAGAGAAGGTCCAGCAGGTGGTGGTCCTCGCTCCATGTGGCGATGCACAGAAGGAGAGCGTCAAACTCGGCGTTCTTCAGCGACTCCGCAGCTTCACGGACTGTGTCCAGATCGTGCATCACGACTCCGGTGTTGTAGCATTCCACACCGGCTTCCGTCAGTGTTTTGACGGTGGTCTCAAGCAGGTTTCCCGCCTGGTCGTATCCGACTTCGAAAGGATGCGCTATTCCTACAGCGGCGATTCTTGTCTTCATAATTAACCTCAGTTTTCTTCGATCAAAAGTTCCTCGGTGTGAGATATCTCACAGCCGGGTTTTATTGTATATACAGGGGAAAGGCTTTCAAGTTCAGCCATATGCTCGGAGAAATATGTCTCGTATGACGAGCCTCTGTCAGTATAGACAGCGTCCTCTGTGAAATCGTAGCTCTTTACGAGAGTCACGTCTCCGAGCGTGTATCTGACGGGACCGGCAGGACGGCTTATGCCTATCTTCAGATGCTCCGGTATCTTCATATGGGAAATGACAATCCGGTCCTTTTCATACCTGAACCTCGGATCCCCGGGATCGGTGTGGTCCCAGTAGCAAAGGCTGACACGGGGAGAATCGTTTCCGGAAAAGGGAAGAGGGATCTCCTCGACGCCTCCGGGAGCCACGGTGGATACCATCCATACGGAGCAGGAAATATCGTGATCCGTGATGTTCTCAAGGGATCCCCTGACTCTGATGCCCCGATCGAGAAGCTTTATCTCCATGCGCTTCCTGAATCCCGTTGCGGAACAAGGCTGTTCAGAAAGAACAATAAGGTCATCGTCCTCGTTAATGCTCATATCGACGGGCAGATTGTCGGGGACATAGTCCCATGGCCCTTCAGGGGCCGGCCAGATCCTGTATCCGCCTCTGAGCCTCCATCCATCCGGTGTGGAGAATTTTGGGTCTTCAATGGGATCCTCATAGAACAGGTTCTCTTTTCCCGAAAGTCCGAAATGGGTGATCCTGATCCCGAAGGAAAACGGTATCCCGATCTCGATATATCCGTTGTCCGCATAGAGGCATAAACCGTGGACAGGATGTCTCTTATGATAAACTCTCATGGCAGGATCCTCTTCGCCGTCATCCTGTACGCATGCTGCGCCGTGACGAAAGCCTCTGCGTAGTCACATCCGCACTGCAGACCGCGGAAACGGGCTATGACATCGATGTCGTCGAACACGTTCCTGTCCCGGTCCCCGACCTGATCCTTGTAATTGTCCTTGATCCACTGGATCTGTGAGACGTGCTTCGAGTTCATCTCGTGCTTTATGTCCATATATTCTGTTATGTCGACATAATCGGTTGGGACGAAACCTATTGCGTGGGCGGGCTCGAAATAGAAGAGGAGAGGGATCTTGTCGCAGGGAGGGTTCCTGGTCTCTATCTTCGCGATGGGGATCATGACAGCGATGTCGTTCACCATCTTGGATGTAAGCTCATGGTCAGGATTGTAGTCCCTCGGGTTATGGGTGAATATGACGTCGGCTTTGCAGTATCTCACAAGATCTATGAGCGCGATCCTGGCTTCACGGGTCTCGAAGAAGAGCTCATCGTCATAATCGAGACAGATGTACTCGGCCCCGATCACAGCTGCTGCCTGCCTCGACTCCTCTTTTCTGATGCGTGCGATCACATCCTTCGGAAGTGTGGCTGAGCCGATGTTGCCGTTCGTGGTGGAAGCCGTGAACACTTTGTGCCCCTGTGCCGCGTACTTTGCGAGCGTGCCTCCGCAGAAGCCCTCCACATCGTCGGGATGTGCGCCTATTGCGAGTATGTTCATCTTTACGGCAGGACGCGCTTCGTGGTCATCCTGTAGGCGTTCTGGGCCATTATGAAGCCTTCTGCGTAGTCGCATCCGCACTGAAGCCCTCTGAACCTTGCGATGATCTCTATGTCGTCGAAATAGTTCTTCTGCTTGTCTCCGATTTGCTCCTTGTAGTTGTCAGCCATCCACTGGACCTGAGACTGATGCTTGTTGCACATCTCGCGCTTGAGATCCATGTAGTCGGTGATGTCCACGTATTCCGTTGGATTGAAGTTTATGCTCAGGACGGGCTCCCAGTATGCAAGCAGAGGGATCTTCTCGCAGGGAGGATTCGGAGTCTCGATCTTCGCGATCGGGATCATGACAGCTATGTCGTTGACCATCTTTGAGGTGAGCTCATGGTCCGGGTTGTAGTCATGCGGATAGTGGGTGAGGATGAGGTCCGGCTTGCAGTATCTCACGAGATTTATGAGGGCGATCCTTGCTTCTCGTGTCTCGAAAAACATCTCATCATCATAGTCGAGGCAAAGATATTCGGCACCGATTACGGCAGCAGCCTGCCTGGCTTCCTCTTTTCTGATCCTGGCTATCTCCTCCATGGGAAGAGTTGCAGAACCGATGTTTCCGTTTGTAGTTGTGGCGGTGAAGACTTTGTGTCCCTGGGTCGCGAATTTTGCGAGAGTACCGCTGCAGTACTCCTCCACATCATCTGGATGGGCGCCGATGGCTAGTACGTTCATATGTATTCCTCTCTTGTTGATTTTTCCGATATATAGTTCAGAGGGTATCCTCCGGCGAGGATACCCTCTTGAAGGTAACTCAGTTCAGGTTATTGTATTATCAGCCTTTTTTCCATCTTTCGATGACGCAGGTGGCTCTGCCGCCGGCCTCGTTGATGATCTCGTAGTCGCCAAAGTTGGCGGGGATCACAAGGCACTGGAACTTGTCGCACTCAGCGCGGAGGGCAGGGTCTTTCTTGGAAACGACCGTGACCCTGGATCCGACTGTAAGTGTGAGCATGTGCATGAACTTGCCTTCGGTGGAAAGCTCGCCCTTCTTCTCGAAGTGGATCCTTTCGATCTCGTAAGGCATCACGGAGTAGCTCTTGTACTGGTCGATGTAGTACTCGGGAGTCCATTTGATGACGTGGGGAGTGGAAAGGAGATAATCCTTGACCCATGAACCTCTTCTGGTCTTTTCCATGTTCCTTGCGTGTTCAAGGTGCATCTTCAGAGGTCTTGCGGTCATTGTCTTCTTGTCGTCATCCCAAGAGCATCTTGCGAAGTCATATTCGAAGAAGGAGTACTCTGTTCCGTTGATGGAGGGGTTGGTGTCCATCTCAAGTACCATCTGGTTGCCGCCGTGGCCGTGCATGGTTCCCGGCGGGATCAGGTAAAGGTCGCCTTCCTTGCTGGTCCAGTTGCAGATGAAGTCTTTCCAGTTCTCGATGGGCTTGATGTTCTGGGACCATTCGCAGAGACGCTCCCATTCCTCGATATCAGCGTCGTCCTTGAATCCCATCCAGGTGTTGGCTCCTTCGTAGGCTTCGGCGATGTAGTATGTCTCGTATCTTCCGAGAGGTTCGTCGAAGTGGTCTTCAACGTATTTGCTGGACGGATGGATGTGCATCGGCATGCTGATCCTCTCAGCCGGCTGCTTTGTGGGATGCCAGCCGTCGTCAAGCCATATATCGAGCGGGAAGAGTCCCGGATATTGCTTGTCGATGAGTTCTCCGACAAGTTCCTTGCCGTATTGCATGGCGTTCAGCATGGGCATCGAGATGCTTCTCTCGCCGCCGAAATCGATAAGGATCCTGAGCTCAGGTCCGCCTATCTTGTTCCATGCGTTGTTGGCGAGTCCTTCTACGCCGTAGTCCATCTGGAGGTATCTGTAAGCGCCCCAGGGCCCCGGGCTGAAGATCTTTACTTCGTGGATCGGGTACTTGACCAGGGTCGACATGATCTCGTCATACGCTTTTCTGGGGACAAGTACAAGGTCGTCTTCGAAGTAGTTCTCAATGTAGAAGTCCATGGCTTCGTACATGTAGTCCTTCTGTCTCTTCAGAAGATAGTAGTCAGAGTAGTTGTATTCCTTCCAGCTGTACTCCTTTGTAGGTTCGGTGCATCCGAATGTCGGAAGCTTGCCCGTCCACATATCCCACTGTACCTTCTGGTGCGTGTTGTCGACATAGCACTTGACGTCGATGAGAGCCTCGAATTCCTTTATCGAAGCACCCATGCCGTAGATGATGACGACTTCACCTTCGGAAGCTGCCAGTTTCTCCTTGATGTCCGCTACTTTTGCCTTGTCCATGATGTCTTCGATCACGCCGAAACGGTTGACTTTGCCGAATCCGGGGTCATCTGTCACGAAGGGCTGGTTGTACTTGATTATCTCCTCTCTCGAGAGATAAAGTCCGACTGCGGGGATGAGTCTTGCTTTTTTGCCTGCTGCCTCGACAGCAGCCTTGAGAGCTTCAGCGATCCTGTCATAGTTGATGCCGTACCATCCGTCGATGGCGATGGTCTTCTTTCCTCCGGCGACTTTTGCGCAGAGGGAGGAGATGACCTTGTCCCAGCCAAATACGCAGGAATCCCTGTTGGCCGCGGAGATGACTATCTTGTTGTCCGCGTTTTTGATTGATTCATAAACTGGCATATAATCCTCCTGAAAGGCAATTTTGATTTGAATCATTTGTGTGTTCCCACACACTCATAATGTTAGCATAACGGCTATTTTTTGTCAACGAAAATGAGGCATTTGAAATTGAAAAAAGAAATAAAAAAGCCCGGCTCATTTTCAAAAAAGCAATGTGCGGGCTTGGTTCAGTCAGAAGCAAATGTCGGTCATGAATATCACGGATCTATATCGTCAATATCACGGTCATCCATCTCATCCAGCATATCAAAAGCGTCGAGACCGTCGGCAAAATCAGCGGTTTCCCCGTCTCCGTCGGATTTTCTTCCATGGCTGCTGCCTGACTTATTTTTACCCGGCGTACCGAAGAAAACATCGAACAGAGAAGGCTCTTCCTTCCTGTCTTTTTTGTCATCTAAAAAGAATCCCATTACACTTCCTCCATACCATTTTTAATATTCATCATACCAGATCGTGCCGTCTTCGTCGATCTCGTATACCACGAAATCCGATTCAAAGTAGTCACCATAGATGTCCTCTATTGTGAACATATAGTAGTAGGTGCCTTCTGCAAGAGGCATGTAGGATATTTTCTCACCTTTCCTGTAAACATACGTCTCCCCGACGTAGTTGTATTCTTCATCGGTATTAAGGTTCTGTGCCTCGTAAAGGGGTGTTATGAGGTCCCCGTCTGAAAGCTCGTTGCCTTCAGGGTTGACTGCTCCGAAATCGGTGAGGCCGTTCCATGTGCCCTCTATGACTGCGTAGTCGTCATCCCATCCCTGGTGTATAATGAGATACGTGAATGCATTGTTGAGTTCTACCGGTGAGATATAGTATATGCCTTCATCGGACATGCCGAAGATGTGAAGGCAGAGGTTCTGTCCATCAGGCAGGGAGAGCCAGGTCCCGTCGAAGTAGTCCCAGTATTCTCCCGTCTCGTCGTCTCCGCCCACGTCGTATGTTTCCCCTATTGATACGATGTCATCTTCTTCCTCGATGTACTGAAGGACGCTTGCGTAGATCCCTGAAGTGTAGGACATTCCTTCCTCGTCAAGTGTGAACGTGAAGTTTCCTTTTTCGTCAAGATGAGGAGCCTTTTTGAAAGTTATATACGGGGAGGAGCCGGTCACGATGTAGTCGTTTATGTACGACCATTTCGAATATCCGCCTGTTTCGCCCCAGTTCCATTTCCTGTTCGTGAAGGCGACCGAAGTGTCGTACCCGGCGGTCTCTTCACCGTGGGAAGACCTGCAGTAACGGTCAAGGAATACAAGATAATACGGAGAAGGGGTTATGCCCTCGAATATCATGAGTTCCGACGGGGATGAGATCTTGAGAGGGAAGTATACGGAGAGACCGGAGGAATTCCCGTGCAGCTCACCCGTGCTTGAGTAATAAACGCAGTCGAAAAGATTGTCGAGCACGGCACCGCATCTTTCGGAATATCCGTCGCAGGCCTCTATGACGCCTCCGAGATCTATCATGTTGGTGTATCCCGAGATATCGTTATTGCCGCCGAAATTGTCGGACTCACGCATCTTCTTGACGACTGACCGGAAATCCTCAGGATCTTCGGTATTGACTATGACGTCGTTCATCATACTGTTGAAAGAGAATATGAGCGCGTCGGTCTTAGACAGGTCGATGGCAGCCATAGCGGCAGTGGATGTCTTGCCGTCGTATGCAGTGTCATCGTAAAATGAATCGCAGATCGTTTTTGCGCAGGACGCACCGTCTGCGTCGGATGAAAGTATGTGCTCCGCGAGCGCACTGTAATCCCAGCCGCCTGTATACTCGACCTCCTGTGAGCCGATCATATAGTCAGCGTAGCTCGACAGGATGGCCGCGGTCTCGAATGTTGACATTATGCAGGCGTCAAGGCCTATGAAATCGAGTTTCTTCGAGAGATACGGCGACAGTGCGAAAAATGCGCTGTCGAGTTCGGCCAGGGAAAGGGAATCATTGAAGAAGATCTCATCGAAGCAGATGCCGGAGATGCTTCCGCCGCCGTGATCCCACAGTATTACCGCCATATGTTCAGCGGGATACTCCTGAACTCCCCAGGTGAGGAATCCTGATAGGGTATCTGCGGAGCCCATGCTTTCCGTACCCTCGTAATCGAGCATCGTGTACTTGCTGTCGGTGATGACTGCAATCGAGGTCTTTCCGGGGGTGCCGAAGCCGTAATGCCACTTTTCGGAGCCTCCGGTCATCACGACGAACCTGATCCTGTCGCTGGTCGCAGCCTTTTTCATTTCCATTATGTCGTAGCTTGCGGCAGCATATTCACTTTCAAGATCCGCGCCGCACATGTATACGAATATGGTCCAGGTGCCTTTTTCCGCATCGCTGTCTTTTCCCAGGAGAACGGGCCGGATGATGCTCATGCTTCCGTTTTCGTTGGCTGTCATCTCAAGGGACTGTGAATAGACAGGATCGGTATCGGACGTACCGGAGCCTGAAGTACCGGTATCTGATCCGATTATATCAGTGTCAGTCGTATCAAGGGTTTCGGCAGTATCAACGGTCTCCGTGGTATCTGCGGTTTCCGTGCCGTCCTGTGAAGCTAAGCCCAAAAGCAGTCTCAGAAAGAACGGGAACATTCC
>CACZSC010000206.1 GCA_902783755.1 uncultured Ruminococcus sp.
CAGTACGGGCTGGAGCCTTTCATAAAGCAGTGCAAGGAATCCGTCTGGAAATACAAGGGCATGTGGGAAGATTTTTCAGATACCGTCGGATTCTGGTGCGACATGGAGCATCCCTATGTTACTTATGAGAACGAATACATAGAGTCCGAATGGTGGGCGCTGAAGCAGATCTGGGACAAGGGTCTTCTGTATAAGGGCTTCAAGATCGTTCCATACTGCCCGAGATGCGGGACTCCTCTGTCCGCGCAGGAAGTGGCACAGGGATACAAGACCGTGAAGGAAAGGTCCGCGATTGTCAGGTTCAGACTGAAGGACGAGGATGCGTATTTCCTCGCATGGACCACGACGCCCTGGACGCTGCCTTCCAACCTGGCGCTCTGCGTAAACCCTGAAGAGACATACTGCAAGGTCAGGGCGGCGGACGGTTATACGTACTACATGGCCAAGGCTCTGCTCGACACCGTGCTCGGGAAACTGGCGAAAGACGGGGAGCCTGCCTATGAGATATTGGATGAATTCCCCGGAAGATCCCTTGAATACAGGGAGTATGTCCCTCTGTTCGAGTGCTCCGGCACCGCTGCCGAAAAACAGAAGAAGAAAGCTCATTTCGTGACCTGTGACGGATACGTGACTATGAACGACGGCACGGGCATAGTGCATATCGCTCCCGCTTTCGGTGAAGACGACGCCAAAGTGGGCCGCGCGTATGACCTGCCCTTCGTCCAGTTCGTCGACGGCGCCGGCAACATGACGGAGGAAACGCCATACAAAGGCGTGTTCGTAAAGAAAGCGGATCCCATGATCCTCGACGATCTCAGGAAAGAAGGCAAGCTGTTCGAGGCTCCCAAGTTCGAGCACGATTATCCGCACTGCTGGAGATGCGACACGCCCCTGATCTATTATGCGAGAGAGTCCTGGTATATCAAGATGACTGCGGTGTGGGACGACCTTATCGCTAACAACAACACAGTAAACTGGATACCCGAGTCCATCGGCAAGGGAAGATTCGGAGACTGGCTCGAGAACGTCCAGGACTGGGCGATCTCAAGAAACAGGTACTGGGGCACTCCTCTCAACATCTGGGAGTGCAAATGCGGGCACAGACACTCGGTGGGAAGCATTGCGGAACTCAGGGATATGGCGGTGAACTGTCCTGACGACATTGAGCTGCACCGCCCGTATATAGATGACGTGGTGCTGAAATGTCCGGAATGCGGAGGCGAGATGCGCAGGGTCCCCGAGGTGATAGACTGCTGGTTCGACTCCGGATCCATGCCTTTTGCGCAGCATCATTACCCATTTGAAAACAGAGATCTGTTCGAGGCTCAGTTCCCGGCTGACTTCATTTCCGAAGCGGTCGACCAGACCAGAGGCTGGTTCTATTCGCTGATGGCCATATCCACGCTGCTCTTCAACAAGGCGCCTTACAAGAACGTTCTGGTCCTCGGACACGTGCAGGATGAGAACGGACAGAAGATGTCGAAGTCCAAGGGGAACGCAGTCGATCCCTTCGAAGCCCTCGAGACTTACGGCGCCGATGCCATCAGGTGGTACTTCTATACCGGGAGCGCTCCGTGGCTGCCCTCCAGATTCTCAGGAAAGGCGGTACAGGAAGGACAGAGAAAGTTTCTCGGCACGCTGTGGAACACCTATGCCTTCTACGTACTGTACGCAGACATAGATTCATTCGATCCCACGAAGTACAGTCTCGGCAAATGCAGACTGTCGGTCATGGACAGATACATCCTGTCGGTCCTGAATTCCACGATCCGCGAAGTGGATGACGACCTTGCGAACTACAGGGTCCCCGAAGCGGCGAAGGCTCTGTACAAACTTGTGGACGAACTTTCCAACTGGTATGTCCGCAGGAGCAGGGAGCGTTACTGGGGCACTGAGATGACTGAGGACAAGATCGCCGCGTACATGACCCTTTACACTGCTCTTGTTACCATATCGAAAATCTCGGCTCCCATGATCCCGTTCATGGCCGATGACATCTACCGGAACCTTGTGGGCTCTGTCGACAGGACGGCACCTGTCTCGGTCCATCTGTGCAGTTTCCCCGAGGCTGATGTCTCCATGATAGACAAGAAACTTGAAGCCGACATGGAAGCGGTAGTCGACATAGTGGTGCTCGGAAGAGCGGCAAGAAACGGCGCGAATATAAAGAACAG
>CACZSC010000207.1 GCA_902783755.1 uncultured Ruminococcus sp.
ACTGAAGCTGATGTACGGGCCGAAACACTGTCCGACATGCAGAAGGAGATGGAGGCTAAAAAGGCGGCAGCGGAAGAAGAAGTTGAAGAGACTGAGCCTGATGAAACGGAATATCTGTGGCACGGGACTATAGAGCCGAAAAGCGATTTTCGCGGGATGATCCCGCGTATAGTTTGCTGGGGTGATTCGCTCACGGTATCGATCGACGGCAAGAGCGCTTATCCGGATATACTCAGGGATCTGTCGGGATGCGAGGTCGTAAACTACGGAGTCGAGAACGAGAACACGGCGATGATCGCGATGCGTGAAGGCGGCGTACGCGTGAATGTCAAAGCCACCGTGCTTCCGGCCGATACGAACCTCATACCGGTATTCCTTCGCACGGAAGATAACGGGCATGTGTATTTTCTCGATTACGGTGACGGCGGAGTCAATCCGTGTTCGATCGGCGGGATCGAAGGTGAACTTCAGCAGCTGAACGGGGCATATTATTTCAAGCGGAGTCTCAAGGGAGAGCGTATAGCGATCGAAGAAGGCACGCAGTTTAAAACGTTCGGAATGAAAGATGCGAAGGAGGACGATATCCTCGTTATCTTTGCCGGCACGAACGATCTTCCGGATACTAAAGGTGCTGCCAGGATCATCAGTCTTGAGCACAAAATGCTTGAGGCGGCGGGATGCGATAAATATATAATCGTCGGGCTTACATACGCGGGCGGTATACCTGAGATAGATGCCGTTAACGAAGCGCTTTCAAAAGAGTTCGGAGACCATTTTGTTGATATAAGAAGATATATGTTAAACTACGGAATGGCTGATGCCGGACTGACTCCGACCGACCAGGACCTTGCCGACATCAAAAAAGGCGAGATCCCTTCATCGCTCAGAAACGATTACGTGCATGGAAACAAATATTATCACAGGCTCCTCGGTGAGCAGATATACAGAAGACTGCAGTATCTGGGATATATCCCGGATGAGCAGGATGGAGAGAAAGATATATGATCTATACGCTTACCTACAATCCGTCCATTGATTATCTTGTTACCGTCGACGGCTTTGAGATCGGTGGCATCAACAGGATGAGAAAGGACTCATACATGTACGGCGGAAAGGGCGTCAACGTTTCGCAGGTCTTAAAGGAACTCGGGATCGAAAACACGGCGCTCGGATTTGTTGCGGGATTTACCGGAAAGGAGATCGAGGAGGGACTTCAGAAGATGGGCATCCACACCAACTTCGTCCATCTTCCCGAAGGATATTCGCGGATCAACATAAAGTTCCACGGTATCGAAGAGACCGAGGTGAACGCACCCGGTCCGTTCGTTGATGCGGTCAGCATGCGCGCACTTCGTGATAAGATCGCTCAGATCGGCAAGGACGATATCCTCATCCTTGCAGGTGCTGCAACGGCAAACATGGAAAACGATACGTTCGCGACCTTCATTGCGGATCTTCCGTTCAGGGACACGAAGGTCATACTGGATACGACCGGAGAGGCGCTTGTAAATGCGCTGAGTTATCATCCGTTCCTGATAAAGCCGAATATAGAGGAACTGTCTGAACTGTTCCATGAGAACTTCGTACCGAATGACATAAATGCGATAAGTGATGCCGCAAAAAGGCTTCAGGAAAAGGGTGCGAGAAATGTACTTACATCCATGGGCGAGGACGGTGCAGTGCTCATAACAGAGGATGGTCACGTATACTCCCGCAGCGCACCTGCGGGGATAGTGGTGAACACTGTCGGATCCGGGGACTCGATGGTCGCGGGTTTTTTGGCCGGGTACCTCGAAAATCAGAACATGGAGGATGCGCTCTGTCTCGGAGTCTGTGCCGGATCGGCAAGCGCGTTCAACGAAGGGTTTGCAAGAGGCGACGAGATCATGCAGCTGTATCGTCTTGTGAGGTAGATCAGTGCTTATCAGGTGTGACAATATAAAGGTTCAATATAACGATCAGACGGTTATCGATTCCCTGTCTTTTTCGGTCGGAGAGGGAGATTATCTGTGTATCGTCGGGGACAACGGGGCCGGAAAATCGACGCTTCTTAAGTGTATTCTCGGACTTAAGAGCATTTCGGCGGGATCACTGACGTTTGCTGAGGGATTTTCGCAGGACGCGATCGGTTATGTTCCGCAGACGAACGATTCGGAAATGAACTTTCCCGCAACCGTCAGGGAGATAGTCCTGTCGGGATCGGTCGGACGGCACGGGATTGCTCCTTTTTATTCAAAGGCGGAGAAAGCGCTTGCCGTAAAGTATATTGAGGAAGTGGGACTGGAGCGGGAGGCCGACAAAAGCTTCAATGACCTGTCAGGCGGAATGAAGCGACGCGTCATGCTCGCGCGTGCGCTCATGGCATCATCAAAACTTCTTGTGATGGATGAGCCGGTGTCGTCGCTCGATCCGATCGCAACGCGTGAATTTTACGAGAAGGTAAATGCGATCCACGACGAGGGAATGACGGTCATAATGGTCAGTCACGACATTCATACGGCCGTTCACAATGCGACTCATATCCTTCACTTATCAAACCGCCTGCCGAACTTCTTCGGGACGAAGGAAGAATATTTAAAGAGTGATATAGGACATACATATCTTGGAAAGGATGGAGACTGTGCGCAGTGCCATCAGCATTTTGAACAGCTGAAGTTCTGATGCGTTCAATTAACCTTTGAAGGGTGCGGGAAATATCTGACCCACGCTTTTCCGAGGATCTTATCCCTGTACACGTAAGGTCTGTTCCAGAATCGGGAATCCATTGAATTGTTGCGGTTATCACCCATCATGAAATATGCACCCTCGGGCACTTTGTAAGGACCAAAGTCGCCGAGAGGGACCGTTTTGAGATATTCCGACTCGTCGAGAGGCGTTGTTGAGTTGTTGATGTAGACTTTGCCGTCTTTGATGTTCACTGTCTCGCCGGGAAGGCCG
>CACZSC010000208.1 GCA_902783755.1 uncultured Ruminococcus sp.
ACCGCAAAGCCCTGGCACTATGACGACTGCGCACACGGAGAGATCTTCTGGAGCTACGCAAGGGAGACGTGGGCATACGGAGAAGTGTTCGAATCACTGAACTCGTATACAGATGAACAGAAGGAAAGAGACAGGAAAGTACAGGAAAGCTATGTACCCATGGTGCTGTCTGAAATCAACAAGGAATCAAACTACCTGAACAATCTGAACAGGGAGAAGAGAAGCCAGGAAAGGGTCGACATAGTCAAGAAGATCGAACAGTATGAGAGGGAAGGCCGTTTCGACGAGGACGTCGAGCTGGATCCTCCGTCAAAGGAGCTTTCTCCCGATGCTATAGACTATTACAGGAGACATCTTTTCGAGAGGCTCAAGAGAAGAGTCGCATTCAATCTGGCCAGAAGATACGTAAACAGCCTCATCTCCGACAAGAAGCTCATTATAAAGGGATTCGAGGGACTTGAGAATTTCAGGGACCTCAAGACCGGAGCCGTTATCACCTGCAACCATTTCCACGCCTTCGACAGTTTTCTCATGCAGCTGGCATACGAGAACTCAGAACACCAGGACAAGAACTTCTACAGGGTCATCAAGGAAGGAAACTACACTTCCTTCCCGGGCTTCTACGGCTTTCTCATGAGGCACTGCAACACCCTGCCTCTGTCGTCCAACAAAGACACTCTCAGGAAATTCATGGAAGCCACCGAAACTCTTCTGAGAGAAGGTAACTTCGTCCTTATCTATCCTGAGCAGAGCATGTGGTGGAACTACAGGAAGCCAAAGCCTCTTAAGGAGGGAGCCTACACCTTTGCCGCGAGAAGCCACGTGCCTGTCCTTCCGTGCTTCGTCACGATGCAGGATTCCAACATGATCGATGACGACGGGTATTACAGACAGGAATATACCGTACATATCGGAAAGCCCATCTATCCCGACGAGTCTCTTCCGTACGGAAAGAGAAAGAAAAAGATGATAGAGGAAAACTTCCAATACTGGAAAGAGACCTATGAGAACGTCTACCATATCCCTCTGACATATTTGTGCGATGAAAAGGAAGAACAGACGGAAGTCATCCAGAAAGTAAAATAGTGATACCTAAGGAAAAACGCCACCCAAGCCGGATGGCGTTTTCTTATTGTCCTGTCTGTCTTACTTCTTTACGAAAACATACTCAAGGCCTTCAAGTATCGTGCTCAGTTCATTGCCGTTCAGTTTGAAATCCTGAGCTTCACCGTTGACCGTGATGACGATCGTATCGCCGTTCCTGGTCCATGTCCCCGTGTCTGGCTCTTCTCCGTAAACAGTGATGGTGGCTGTGCCGCCTTCCTTGATCTCAACTGTCATGAAATCCTCCAGGGATTTCATCTCAAGGATCTCAAGATACTCGTCAAGAGTGAATCCGGTGCCTTCAAGTGCGCTTTCCATATACTCCTTTATTTCGACTCCGCCTACGGACTTGGTGATGTATTTCCCCTCGGGTCCTGCCGCCTTTCCGCATCCTGCGAGAAGCAGGGAAGCGATGAGAAGCACTGACATTGCGATAAGAGCAAAACGTTTCATTTCCGATTCTCCTGTATAAAACAAATTTTGGGGTCTGGATAGAATATATCATATTCGCGCGGAAAAAGCAAATATGACAGAAAGAGCCACCCGTGAAAGGTGGCTTCGTTCCTTATTTCCTTACGAATACATACCTGTGGCCTTCAAGGTATCCGGTCAGCTCATTTCCGCTGAAGTTGTAATCCGCCGGATAGTCGTCAATGTCTATCGTGACCTTGAAACCGGTCTGGGACCAGGTGCCTTCTGCTACTCTGTCATAAAGGTTCATGACGGCCACGCCGAAAGGTTTCAGTTCGAGGACCATATAGTCGTCCAGGCTCTCTATCTTGTTCAGGCTCATGTAGACTTCAAGGGTCCAGCCGGCTTCCTCAAGATTCTCCTTGAGTACTTCCTCAAGAGGCTTTCCGTCGATGGTCTTCAGAATATATGTTCCCTTGGGATCCTGTGATCCGCATCCTGCGAACAGCACGGCGATCATAAGCACCGCCAGGGATATGATCAAAAAGCGTTTCATATCAAAATTCTCCTCTTTTCTTCTGCCCTGTACTATAGCACAAATGCGGAGAAAATGCAATCACTCATCAGCTATCTTCTTGAACAGCCTTGCGCTCCAGAATTCCATTCCAAGCTCATCAAGGTAAAACCGGAATATGGCCTGCCAGTTCTTAACGGCGGTACTGAGCATCATGAACTCAGCTTCACCTTTCACGGCGTTCTCCGCGTAAATGAACAGTTCCTTGCCGATTCCACGGCGCCTCATTTCAGGCACTACGTAGATCTCCTCGACTTCGAAAAGGGAAGTCCCGTCGGGCATTACAGACGACTGTTTTTCTGACCTCGAGATATGACCGAACAGATATCCTGCGGTCATACCGCTTATCTCCGCAGTGAAGATACGGTTTCCCTTAATATCTTCCTTGCCGTTCTTCCGGTATCCGTAGCAGCTCCCTTCGGCTTCCCAAGACTCAGACATGGATATAAGCGTCGAGAGAAGCTCCGGCGTGAGTTTCTTTTCCGTTATCTTTAATCCGTCATTTTTCATATTTGAACCCGTAGAACCTGTCAAATATCTCATACAGTCGGGTCATGGGAGTCTCGACCGGTCCCGTATGCTCGCCGAACTCGAAGACCTCGTCCTTACCGGAATATACAGTCCATTCAGGAAGATTGTTCCCATTCGGGTCTCCGGTCTTTATGAAATTGAGGAAATACTGTGACATCATGTCGGAAAGGGCCCTGTCCTCATCGGTGAACTGCTTCGAGTCTTCCTTTATATTGTGGTAGAAGTATATCTCCTCTCCGGCGTGCCAGGTGCCGAGGCGCCCGTTCGACTTCGTGAAGTAATAGACATATGATGGGATGCCGTTCAGCTGAGCCAGCCTCTGCCAGCAGTAGTGGCCGTATGTGAAATAAACGGCGGTGTATATGTCAGCCCAGTCCTTCTTTGCCTGCTCGTCCGTCTTTCCGGGGTAAAGGGCTTTGACCTCGTCAGCATATTCTCCGAAATACCTGTCTATACGTCCTTCATAGTTTTTGCTGTCGGCCTGTGAGAAGAGTATGAACGGACCGGATTCGTCCCGGTTGAACCCGTGCAGCTGGGCCTCCTCGTTATGGATGCCTTTCATGTAGGATTCGTAGGGTGTTTCTTCCAGTACGTAGCCGTCCACTGTCATATGGTGGTGGACGTACATCTCGTCAACTAAATCCTCGGCAGGCATCGCTCTCAGTTCATCTATGGATGTCACGCTGTTCCGCTCCATGGTATTCTCTGCAGCCGCGTAAGCGTCTTCAAGGGACCTGAAGGAATGTGTGGGTTCGGGTGAGACCACAGTGGAGCTCTCCGCTATCGCTCTTCTGAAGAGACCTTTTGCAAGGGGGGACGTGCAAAGGGCCGTCACGCAGGCAGCTCCCGCCGATTCACCGGCAATCGTCACGTTTCCGGGATCGCCTCCGAATGCGGATATATTGTCCCTGATCCATTCGAGAGCCATTATCTGGTCCAGCAGCCCGTAGTTTCCCGTGGTTCCTTTGGGCGATTCAGCGGCAAGGTCCTCATGGGCGAAGAATCCGAATATACCGAGCCGGTATCCCATGTTGACGACGATTATCCCCTCGCGGGCCAGGCCTTCACCGCTGTAGTCCCCGAAGGAGGGCTGTCCGGTCTGAAGGGAACCGCCGTGGATGTATACCAGCACAGGCAGATCCTTCTGCTCTCCGGCTGGCTTCCAGATGTTTAGATACAGGGAGTCTTCGCTTACAGGTTCCCTGAAGTTGTCATCGAGGGATATCTCGAACTCGTGGTAACCGATGATGTTCACCAGCGTATAGTATATCGGGAGGCTCCTCGACTGCATCGACATTGGAGCGAAATGATCCGCCTCGAGCACACCTTCCCATGCTTTTGCACTGACGGGCTCCTTCCATCTCAGATCACCTACCGGAGGCTCGGCATACGGTATCCCGCAGAATATCTCCACCTGTCCGTCTTCGGATACGACGCCTGTCAGGTCTCCCTGTTCCACATGTATGACTTCCGTCACGCCTTTCGCGTTCTTGGCTGCCGGTATGGAACGGTAGGGAGGCCAGGATACCGCGAGGATGATCCCGAATACGATGATGAGGCAGATCCAGCTGAGGAACCTCATGAGCCTCTTCTTATGATTAAGGACCTTTATCCTCAGGAAGACATATGATGCGACTGCAGCCGCCGTGAGTATCCAGCCGATAACCGTGTGTTTTCCAAGTTCCAGCAGGATGACCATTATGATCGTAAGTATGCTGAGGAATATTATCCAGAATATCTTCGGTCTTTTTCCGTTCTGATCGTTTCTAGCCATATCAGTCCCCCGGTTTTGTATTCTGTTCTGATTTTACCCGCTCGGCGGAACAATTGCAAGAGAAAAACGGGCTCGAAAAGCCCGTTTTTCCGGAAAGGAGGTCTATGACTACTCTCCGAGCCTCTTTTCAAGGCCGGAAAGCTCATCTGTTAATTCTGAAGGGACCCTGTCTCCGATGAAAGAGTAGAATTCCTTTATGTTCTCTATGTCGGCAAGCCAGCTTGCGTTGTCAACCGAAAGCAGATCTCTCAGTGTGTCGGAGGAAACGCTGTCAAGTCCTCCGATATCGATATCCGACGGTTTAGGAACGTACCCGATCGGTGTCAGGTCAGCGTCCACTTTTCCTTCGCATCTCGCGAGTATCCACAGCAGCACCCTGAAGTTGTCACCGAATCCGGGCCAGATGAAGTTTCCGTCATCGTCTGTCCTGAACCAGTTCACGTGGAAGATCTTCGGTGGATTCTTTATCACCTTACCCATATCGAGCCAGTGTCTGAAATAATCGCCCATGTCGTATCCCACGAAAGGTCTCATCGCCATGGGATCCCTGCGTACGACGCCTACGGCGCCCGCAGCTGCCGCTGTGGTCTCAGAGGCCATGATCGATCCCACGAAGGTCCCGTTCTGCCATGAAGTCGACTGATACACCAGAGGAGCGGTCTTGGCCCTGCGCCCTCCGAAAATGATCGCCGAGATCGGGACCCCCTTCGGGTTGTCGAACTCAGGAGACAGGCAGGGGCAGTTCTTTGATTTCGCAGTGAATCTGGAATTGGGATGGGCTCCGGAGGTGCCGACCTTGTCGGTCTTGTCGTATTTTCTGTAGTCCCAGGGCTCTCCGCGCCAGTTCTCGGCGTTTGCCGGAGGATCGCTGTTCAGGCCCTCCCACCAAACCGTGTTGTCGCTGAGATCGTGGCAGACGTTCGTGAATATGGTGTCCTTCATGCAGGTATGCAGAGCATTGGGATTTGACTTTTCGTTCGTACCGGGCGCCACGCCGAAGAATCCGTTCTCCGGATTGACGGCCCACAGTCTTCCGTCCTCGCCCACTCTCAGCCAGGCTATGTCATCGCCCACGCACCAGCATTTGTATCCGAGCTTCCTGAAACGTTCCGGAGGGATTATCATTGCGAGATTTGTCTTTCCGCATGCGGAAGGGAAGGCTCCGGTCACGTATTTGACCGTACCGTCTGGATACTGGACACCGAGTATGAGCATATGCTCGGCCATCCAGCCTTCCTTTCTTCCCAGGTAGGAAGCGATCCTCAGCGCGAAGCATTTCTTCCCGAGCAGCACGTTGCCGCCGTATCCGGAGTTGACTGACCATATGGTATTGTCCTCTGGGAAGTGGCATATGTATCTGTTGTTCTCATCGAGATCAGCTTTTGAGTGAAGTCCCTTTATGAAGTCACCGCTGTCTCCGAGAGCCTCTATCACGTCATTTCCTACGCGGGTCATTATGAGCATGTTGAGAACGACATATATGGAGTCAGTGAGCTCTATGCCGTATTTTGCGAACTCCGAGCCTACGATGCCCATGGAGTAGGGAATCACGTACATGGTGCGCCCCTGCATGGATCCCGTGAACAGTCTTGTAAGCCTCCTGTAGCACTCGCCCGGCTCGATCCAGTTGTTCACATTGCCGCAGTCCTCTTTGGTCCTGGTGCAGATGAATGTTCTGGCCTCGACCCTTGCCACATCGTTTACGGCGGTCCTGTGGAGATAGCAACCCGGCAGGATCTCCTGGTTCAGTTTTATGAGTTCGCCTGTGGAGCAGGCCTGATCCCTCAGTTCCTGTGTCTGTTTCTCGGAGCCGTCGATCCAGACGACCTTGTCAGGTTTCGTCATGGCGGCCATTTCCTGTATCCACGAAGACAGGTATTTGTTCTCAGTCATGTCTTTTCCTCGATTTTGCAAGTCGCATGTGTAAATTATTCAAATTCGTTGTCCATATTATATATCCCGCTGCCGCCATAATCAATACCGTTTTCGAAAAAACTATGCAAGATAAATAGGCAAAATATACCTGATTCTTTGTAAAATTAGTACAAAACGGGGAAAAGCGCCGTATTCCGTCCTTTCGGGAACCGGTTTCCGGCGCTTTTTATCTTCTGTTGAAAATGAATGTTACATCATCAAATTATGCAAAATCGGTATCTTCAGTTCGCTTCGGGCACGTTTACGAGGGTGCATGTGCCTGCCTTCGCATCCACATCGAAATAGTCGGCTCCGGCCGGGCCCGCCATGAGCCTCACGGTTATCCCTTTATCTATGAGACGGCTGCCGATCTCCATGGGATCCTCTTCCGGGAACTCCCAGTAGTTTGTCCTTACTGACAGATCCAGGAGTGAAAACAGCTCCTTCCTGAGCTCTGTGTCACCGGCGAATCCCGAATATCTTTCGAGTTCAGCAGCATCGATTGAACCCGGTTCCAGAGAGAAATCTGTCTCCGCGTCGGGAAGCAGCTCACTGAATACAGTCGTCAAATAATCGACAGCATCGCGGTAAAGATCGGATTCCAGGAACTTCTTCCTGTTCTCGAGGTAGGCGTCCCTCTGGCTCGTTTCATCGGGATCCCCGGAGGGCCTGCCGCATGATGCCAGCGGCAGCGCCAGTATGATCGCGCACAATACGATTGAGATTATTCTTTTCACTTTTCTTATCCTCCATCATCAGTAGGCGGATTCCTTTCCGGAAGCCTGCACTGTGTATCTGTCAAGTATCTCGCGGTCGTATTCTATCTCGGCGGCTCCTTTGTCCAACAGGTCCGCGAACCTGTTCTGTTTCCTGTCCTCCACATATGAGCCGAAGAAGTCAGAAAGGTCTTCATCTTCCCAGGGCCTGTCGTCCATCTCGAGGCGCATGACATAGCTGGTGCCGTATTCCGTCTCGATTTTCTTCCACTGGCCGGGCTCAAGGCTGAAGGCGCATTCGATCACTTCAGGTATGAAATCGGAATTCTTTTTCA
Source organism: uncultured Ruminococcus sp. (assembly GCA_902783755.1). Lineage (GTDB taxonomy): Bacteria > Bacillota > Clostridia > Oscillospirales > CAG-272 > UMGS1696. The sequence goes on from CACZSC010000208.1 coordinate 7,360, forward strand.
GGTAATAGCCCCTGTCGTAAAGTCTGTCCTCAGAGCAGGCTTCGTACAGTTCACGGAAATCCGTGCCCGCCTCAAGCTCTCTGTCTATGAAGGCTGTGAGCCTGTCCTTTTCCTCCTTCAGCTCTCCGGACAGGGGGACCGTGTTCTGGTATCCCGACGGACCGTATACCGCGTATCCGTTCTCATCGGTCTCATACTGGTACCTGTCGTTCACGTAGAGATGCAGGAACCTCACGTAGTTGCTGTCGAGATATGACGCCAGGTATTCGTCGTCCGCGTCCAGCTTTCCGGTCTTCTTCAGGTTGCTGTAAACGGTGTATACCTTTTCGTCCCTTATGATCATTTCGAACACATCATCCCGTGAAAGACCGTATTTCGAGAGGTCCTTTTCAAGGGAGCTTCCCTCGGATTTAAGGTATTCGTCTCTCTCATCGAGCTCTTCGTTTATGCTGTCGAGATAGGAACTGCTGAGGCTGAACTTTCCGGATTCGAACATATAGTCTGCGACCAGATATCTCGAAACGTTTGTCAGCACCTCTTCAAAGAGCCTTTCCTCACCGGTCCTGTATCCTATCTTCGATCTGTAGAATTCGGGCGTGTCGCTGAAGTCGGCATATGTCTCGCCGAACCTGTATTTGTATTTCGCGAGATACAGTTTGAACTCGCCTTCGGTTATGACCCTGTCCCTGTACGTCATCACCGGGTCTTTCAGATATGTGACTTTTTCATCTGAAGAGCAGGAGACAAGGAAGGAAGACGCAGTCATAAGGACCGCGATGATTATAATGATCGTCTTTTTCAGTGTTGCCATCAGCTTTCCGCCTCCGTTTTCGGGCTCTCCTCCTCGCAGTACCTGCAGTATTCCTTAAGAAGATCCAGCAGGAATTCGGTGTTCCGTATATTGGAGCTGTACTTCACGGATATGAAGGGATCCTGTCCCAGACTCACCCTGAAGCCGAGAGCAGGATGCTTTCTGTTCAGTTCCTGGATCGCCCTCGCGTTTATGTTCTTCGTATAGAAGTGGAAATATCCGTCGTTCTGGGTTATCTTCTTTATCGATGCCTGCCTGCCGAGGGCCCTGATCCTTGCGATCCTGCACAGATTGACGGCCTGGGAGTTGGGTTCGCCGTACCTGTCGCACATCTCGTCGATAAGATCGTCGTAATCCTCTTCGGTGTCTATGAGGGCTATCCGTTTGTACATGTCCATCCTCTGGGGAGCGGAAGCGATATATGACTTGGTAAGATATGCGTCGCACTTTATGTCCACGACGCAGTCCTCTGCGCGCTTCTTAAGAGGCTCGCCCTTTTCTTCGATGACAGCTTCCTCGAGGAGCTTCATGTACAGATCGTATCCGACAGCGTTCAGATGGCCGTGCTGTTCTGCCCCCAGAAGGTTGCCGGCGCCTCTTATCTCAAGGTCCCGGAGCGCTATCCTGAAGCCTGCGCCGAACTCGGCGTATTCCCTTAGCGCGGAGAGCCTCTTCTGGGCTATCTCGGAGATCTCCTTTCCTTTTCTGTAAGTCAGATATGCGAAAGCCCTGACGGAAGACCTTCCCACGCGTCCCCTTATCTGGTGCAGCTGCGCCAGGCCGTACCGGTCCGCGTTCTCGATTATGAGGGTGTTTGCAGTGGGAACGTCGACGCCTGTCTCTATGATGGTGGTACACACGAGGATGTCTATCTCACGCCTGAGCAGCATGCTCCAGACTTCTTCTATATCGTCCTTGTCCATGCGCCCGTGGGCAACGGCTATCCGCGCTTCCGGTATGTCGTTCTTCAGCCTGTCGGCTATGTGATAGATCTCCTCGATCCTGTTGTACATGTAGAAGACCTGTCCGCCCCGTCTCAGCTCCCGGCGTATGGCTTCGTTTATGACCATCTCGTCGTATTCCATGACGTAGGTCTGCACCGGAGATCTCAGCCCGGGAGCGTCCTCGAGGATGCTCATGTCCACGATTCCGCCCATAGACATGTTGAGAGTCCTCGGTATGGGGGTGGCGGTAAGGGTCAGAACGTCGGCGTTCACGGCCAGCTTCTTGAGCTTCTCCTTCTGGGCCACGCCGAACCTCTGCTCCTCGTCTATTATAATCAGCCCCAGGTCCTTGAACTCTATGTCCTTGGATATGATCCTGTGGGTCCCTATGATTATATCCGTCTCGCCCCTGGCCAGCTTTCTCAGTGACAGCTGCTGCTCCTTGGTGCTCCTGAACCTCGACAGCATGTCGACCCTCACGGGGAAGGAGCGCATGCGGCTCTGGAAGGTCTGGAGATGCTGGTAGGCAAGGATCGTGGTGGGAACCAGCACCGCCACCTGCTTGCCGCTCATCACGGCCTTGAAGGCGGCCCTGATGGCCACCTCGGTCTTCCCGTATCCCACGTCTCCGCAGAGGAGCCTGTCCATGGGGTAGGGCCTCTCCATGTCGCGTCGGATGTCCTCTATCGCCTGAAGCTGTCCGTCGGTCTCCTCGTATTCGAACTCAGAGGCGAAGTCACGCATCATGGCGTCGTCGGGATCGAAGGCGATGCCGGCGGTCCTGCGGCGTCTCGCGTAAAGCTCTATGAGCTCCTTCGCCATCTCCTTGGTGGAAGCCTTTGCCTTGCTCTTGGCCCTCTGCCATTCGGCTCCTCCCATCTTTGAGAGGCGTATGTTCTCGACGTCGGCGCTTCCTATGTATTTTGAGACGTGGTCCAGCTGGTCCACGGGGATGAACAGCTTGTCTGTACCCGCGTATTTGATGGAAACGTAGTCCCTGGTGCTCCCGGCCACCGTAAGGGTCTCAAGCCCAAGGTACTGTCCCACGCCGTATGCGTCGTGCACCACGATGTCGCCGACATTGAGGTCAGCGTAGGACATTATGGCTTCCGTGGCCTTCAGTCTTTTCTTCTTCCTGATGATGGGTACCTTGTTCTTTGAAGGCCTGGAGTTCTGCCTTGAGAAATTCATGAGAGCGAACTTCGGCTTCGCTATCTCGTATCCGGAGGTGAACTGTCCCACGGAGAACACCACGGGAAGCCTTCCGTCGTGAGGCTTTATGTCCCTCAGGTTCAGACCGTTATCCGATACGACCGTCAGATTCATGTCTGACAGTGCCTGCATTATCCCGGTCTTTTCAGTCTCGGTGGCGCAGATCACCTGGCAAAGGTATCTGTTCTCGGTGTATTTCAGCATGTCTTCTGCAAGTCTTGAGAAATTACCGTCGTATGACGAAACATGCCTGATGTTCCAGAGATATGTGTTTTCGGATCTTAGGCCGGGGAGGTTCCTCGGCAGGGTGTCGACGAAGAGCGTGGGACCTGACTGTCTCGAATACAGTTCCTCGAAGTCCCTCGAATATGAAGATCCCTTCTGGGCAGGCAGGACGTACGCGTCCACGGCCTCGTTAACGCTCTGAAGGAGCAGCTTGCCGTCGGCCTCGGTCTTCTCGCGGCATCCGTTTGTGTCGCATATCACGAGGGGACCGGTCACGTAATCCAGCAGGCAAGGCGCCTCGGGGTATATCACCGGCAGGTACTTGTCCCCGAAGTTTATCTCAGCCATGTTGCGGAAGTCTTCGATTTCCTTCCTGAGCTCACGCCTGGCGTTTTCGACCATTCCGTCTGATGCGGCGCTGTCGAGCCTTCTGAGATGCTTTTCTATCAGTGAAATTATCTCGTTCCTCTTGCTGTCCGACAGTATTATCTCGCGGACCGGGGCTATGGTGAGGGATCCCTCCAGCATCTCGGTGAACCTCTGGGTATCCGTGTCGAAGTAGCCCATTCGGTCTATCTCGTCTCCGAACAGCTCGATCCTCACGGCGCTGCCTTCCGGCGGATATACGTCTATGATGCCGCCCCTCACGGCGAACTGACCCACGGACTCCACGAGCTCGACCCTCGCGTATCCCGCCGACACCAGGAGAGATGTGAACTTCTCGGTGTCGATGGCTGTGCTGGCGTCTATCCTTATGGCGGAGTTCCTGAGGAACTCCGGCGGAGGAGCGATCTGCAGGAGCGCGTCCGGGGTGGTGCAGATAACCTGTATTTTCCTGTCAGAAAGGCCGCACAGGGCGGTCAGTATCTCAAGCCGTATGCCTTCGTAATCGTGGGAGGACACTATGTTGAGGAAGCAGTAGTCCCTCTTCGGGTAGAATACGGAATCGACGCCTACGGACCTGAGCAGCCCGTTGAGATCCATTGCCTCCTTCTGATCCGGGAACACCACTGTCACAGGACTCCCGGAAACAGAACAATCCTCACAGAGACATGTGAGGAAGATGTATTCAGAACCTTCGCTTATCCCGTTGATGGAATAAGGGTACCGTTTCCCGTAGACCGGGGACTGCAGGGATGACTTCAGCGCCCTGTACTCACCTGTGGCCCGGAAAACGTCGCAGAGAAAATCGTAATTCATTCTTTATTACCGTTTGTCAGAATGCCATGCCGTTGAACTTGCCCATGGCTTCGTCGGTCTTTCCCGACACTATCATGCCTACCGCCTCGTCGCAGCAGTCGCCGATCCTGCGTACCGTTTCGATCTCTTCGTCCGTAAGCTTGCCGAGGACCCAGTCCTTGAGCTCGTAGTCCGCCGGCTTCTGTCCGATGCCTATCCTGATCCTGGGGAACGCCTCGGAATCCAGCATCTCTATGATGCTCTCAAGTCCGTTGTGCCCGCCCGGGGAACCTGATTTCCTTATCCTCATCCTTCCGGGCTGAAGATTGATGTCGTCAGACAGGACTATCACATTTTCGGGTTCTATCTTATAGTACGAAGCCGCCTTCTCAACCGCGTTGCCTGACAGGTTCATGTATGTCATGGGCTTCATCATGAGTACTCTTTTCCCCGAGAAGTCGCATTCGCATGTCAGTGCGTCGAACTTTGAATAGGATATCCTGACGCCGTGCCTCTCCGCTATGCGGTCTATGGCGATGTATCCGCAGTTGTGCCTGGTCTTCGCGTATCTGTCGCCGGGATTGCCCAGGCCCACAAGGAGATACTCGATCCTGCCTCTCGGTTCGGTGTTCGCTATTTTTCTGAAAAGGTCGAAAATGCTCGGCATATGCGCCTCCGAAATAGTATTCCAGACAGCCAAAAAGCCTGCCGTAAGGCAGGAAGGCTACTGTATGTTCTCCTGATCCCCGGGTCGCATGGGGATCACTTTGCTTCTGTAGGGTTTCGATACCGGGTCCTGCAGGAATTCCGTCACGATCCTGTCAGGGCCGAAGAGATGCATGGGCACCGCGTGCTGAATCCTGAATTTCGTCATGTAGTAGTTGAAAGCCAGGCAGGAATAGATCCCCAGCCGCGTGTCCAGGGGAAGGAAGGCCATGTGTATCACCCGTCCGCTGAGCCTCTTCGTGTAGTTCTCGAAGGTCTTCGTCATCTCATAGGCTTCGGCTTCCGTCATGCTCTCCCAAAGCCACAGGTTAAGGTCTCCCGCGTGGAAGATGTTCTTTCCGTCAGTGTTCACGAGATAAGCAAGTCCCTGGTCGGTGGAGGGAAGGGTCCTGAACTTCAGCTTCGAGTCTATAGTGATGTCCTGGTCCGGGACGGCAAAGACTGCGTCATCGACGCCGAAGGATGCCGGTATCTTTCCGGGAATGTCATATGAGAGCACGTACCGGACATCGTCCCGCGACTCCCTCAGGCTGAATATGTCCCGGTTGAAATGATCGAAATGTGAATGGGACACAAACACCGTGACGCTCTTGTCCTTCGGGAGCTTCGGAAGGGTCCCGGTGTAGTAGTCGAAGATGATAAAATTGCTCTCCGACTCCACGGTGAATCCGCTGTGCCCCAGGAAATTGACTATGACCATCATATCCTCGGATTTCAGTTTTTCTGATTCTACCATTTTAGCGGAGCAAAGTCAACCGCCGATCCGGGCATAACTTACAAAATAATAATATATGTTTATCTTGCTTTCCCGCCTGTTTTGTAGTACAATAACTTGAGTTATTGTGCAAATAACGTTTCACATTAAACCCGCGAAAGGTAAACATTCATCATGGACCAGGAATTCAAGGAAGTTCTCGGCGCATTCGGCCTTGAGCTTCACGTATCCGACTACGGCAACGGACACATAAACGACACCTACATAGTCCAGGGGCCGGAAAGAGTCATCATCCAGAGGATCAACAGCAACGTCTTCAGGCAGCCGGAGCTTGTGATGGACAACATACTGAACGTCACAGAGTATCTGAGGAAGATAATAGCAGAGGAAGGCGGAGACCCCGATGTGGAGACCCTAAGCGTCATCACCACCACCGACGGGAAACCCTACTACAGATCCACGACAGGCGGATACTACCGCGTATACAAGTTCATAAGGGGAGTCTCCTACGACGAGATAACCGACGTGTCGCAGCTGTACCATGCCGCGAAAGCCTTCGGCAAGTTCACAAACATGCTTGCAGACTATCCGGCTGACACGCTTCACGAAGTCATCCCGAAGTTCCACGACACCAGGAACAGATACAGGAATTTCAAGGATTCCGTTGCAAGGGACGCATCCGGCAGGGCACACACATGTCCCGACGAGATAAAGTTCGTCCTTGACCGTGAGTGCAACTGCGGTATCGTGGTCGACGGTCTGGCCGACGGCTCCATACCCCTCAGAGTCACACACAACGACACAAAGCTCAACAACGTGCTCCTTGATCCCGATACGGGAGAGGGAGTCTGCGTCATAGACCTCGACACCGTCATGCCCGGATCCCTGCTCTACGACTACGGCGACGCTCTCAGGTTCGGAGGATCTTCCGGAGCCGAGGACGAAAAGGATCTTTCGAAGATCAGGTTCGTGGTCGAAAACTTCCGCGCCTTCACCGAAGGATATATCGAATCCATGCCTTCCATAACGGCAAGGGAGCTGGAGCTCCTTCCTTTCTCAATCAAGCTCATGACCCTGGAGTGCGGTCTCAGGTTCCTGGCTGACTACATAGACGGGGACGTCTATTTCAAGACGGCATATCCCGAGCACAACCTGGTCCGCGCAAGGACCCAGTTCAAGCTCATAAGCGACATCGAGGCGATGATGCCGGAGCTGAACGCCATAGTCTCGGAGATCGCCGCCAAGCACGGTCACTGAAATATACCGGAGGTTTTTCCGTGAAAAGGACGATAAGGCTCTGGAACGGCGTCCCGGGACATGACAGGGAATCCACTCTGATGGAATACTATCCCGCCGCTGACAAAAAGACAGAGGCTGCAGTAGTGATACTTCCCGGAGGCGGATATACGCACCATGCCGATCACGAGGGACGCGGATATGCCGAATATCTCAATTCCCTTGGTATGGACGCCTTCGTCGTATACTACAGCGTCTGGCCCAACGCCTTCCCGCTTCCTCTCCTGGACGCGAGAAGGGCCATGAGATACATAAGGCGCAACTCAGTAGACTTCGGCGTGGATCCCCGCAGGATAGCGGTCATGGGCTCATCTGCAGGCGGGCATCTTGCCGCCCTGCTTGCAAATTATGTAAGCAGCATAGCTGGAGAGGATCTCGATTACATCGACACCTTCCCGTACAGGCCGGACGCCACGATACTGTGCTATTCGCTTATTACGGTCCCCCGCGAAGACCAGCCGGCATACCACTGCTTCCAGTGCCTCTGCGGTGAAAGTACCGAATTCTCATCGCTCTCAGCAGACAGGCTCGTGACGGAAAATACACCGCCTGCATTCATATTCCACACATCCAGGGATTCCATCGTAGACGTGCGAAACAGCTATGCCTATGCTGCGGCCCTGAAGAGAAATCATGTACCGTTCGAGATGCATATATTCGAGCACGGCAGCCACGGCGGCGGCACGTTCACACAGGATCCCTACGTGGGGCAGTGGACAAAACTGCTCGAGAACTGGCTTATAAGCAAAAAATGGCTGAACAGATAACGACACAACATTTTCTTCAATAATGGAGATTCCGCAAATGATGAAAAGAACTCTGAAACTCTGGAACAACGTACCCGGATTCGACAGGGAATCCACTGTCATGGAGTACTATCCGGCACAGGACAAGAGGACCGAGGCGGTCGTCGTGATTTTCCCGGGCGGAGCCTACGCGTTCCACGCAGACCATGAAGGGAAGGGATACGCGGAGTATCTTAACTCCATCGGGATGGACGCATACGTCGTATATTACAGCGTCGCCCCGAACCGTTTCCCGCTTCCGCTGCTCGACGCCAGACGGGCCGTCAGATACCTGAGACGACATTACGTGGATCTCGGTGTGGACCCCAAAAGGATCGCAGTCATGGGCTCTTCCGCGGGAGGACATCTCGCGTCCCTTGTCTCCACCTATGACAAACCTGTTGAAGGCGAAGGACTTGACTACGTCGACACCTTCCCGTTCAAACCCGACGCCACGATCCTGTGCTATCCCGTTATCCAGGCCCCGGAGTTTGGCCTCGGCCACTACATGAGCTTCGAGAACCTCTGCGGCGACATTATCCCGTTCGCTGAGGTTTCCACTGACAAGCTTGTCGGCGATGATACGCCACCCGCGTTCATATTCCATACATCCACGGATGACGGCGTAGACGTGCGGAACAGCTACGCTTACGCCGAAGCCCTCAAGAGACACCACATTCCGAACGAAGTCCATATCTTCGCACGGGGTGGCCACGGCGGCGGCACGTTCGCCCAGGATCCATACGTCGGACAGTGGCCTGAGCTTCTCAGAAACTGGTTCATCCAAAACGGATGGCTACCGAAGAAATAAGGAAGGGGAAAAGAACGATGGAAACATACAGAATGTGGGAAAAGACTCCTCTTCTTGAAGGGGAAGAACCGGTCCTGGAATACTACCCGGCAGCGGAAAAGAAGACAGACTGCGCATTCATCATATTCCCGGGCGGCGGATATACCAACAGGACACCTTATGAAGGCGAGGGCTACGCCGAGTACTTGAACGCGGCAGGCATCGATGCCTTCGTATGCGAATACAGGCTCTGTCCCAACAGGTTCCCCATCCCTCTGCTTGACGCCAGAAGAGCCGTAAGGTTCGTGCGCGCAAACGCGGAGAGATTCGGCATCGCCAAGGACAAGATCGTCGTCATCGGATCCAGCGCCGGCGGACACCTCATCACGCTGCTCGCCAACTACAGGGATCCCATCCCCGGAGAGGGAGCTGACATGATCGACAGTGAAGACTTCATGCCGAACGGCACGGTCCTGTGCTACGCTGTTATAAACCACAGCCTCGAGCCCGAGAATCCCAACGTATACGGATGTCTCATGGCCCTGACGGACGGCAAGGACATGGAAAAAGTCTACACGGACCTTCTTGTCGACGACAGGACTCCCCCGGCATTCATCTGGCACACATACGATGACACCATAGTGAACTGCATAAATGCCATATCCTACGCATCCGCCCTTGCCGCTCACGGCATCCCTCACGAGCTCCACATACTCGAGGGACTCGAACACGGTTCGGGACTCGCGTACGAGAGCGATCACGTCCATCAGTGGGCGGCCCTCATGCTGGAATGGCTCAGAGCAAGGAAATTCCTTTAAAAGCTGTTAGAGATTTATGGAAACCTTTACTGACGGGGAATACCGGCTGAAGTCCCTTATTCCCCGCATAATCAAGTTCTCGGCCCCGCTGATGCTGAGCAGCATACTGCAGCTGCTTTACAACGCGGC
>CACZSC010000209.1 GCA_902783755.1 uncultured Ruminococcus sp.
GCTATCCTGCAGTCGAAGCCGTGATCCACGGCCCTCTGCATGACCCTGGCAGGCATGTCGTTATAGTAGGTGTGACTGTTTCCTATGAACAGTATGCTGATGGTCTTTTTCTTCATAAATATCAGCCTCCCTGAGTTTTACGGTTTTTCGCAAATCATATGAAATATGCGAAATATGCGTATATTCCGCCGGAACAGCGGTTTTCGGTACGGTTTTGGCGGTTTTCGTGCATTTTTTGCCGTATATTCCGCCGGCTTTTGATCCGGACGTCTTTCAGAATCTGTTTGTCTGACCGGTTCAGACCTGGCTGAGGACCTGGCCTATGCTTCCATCTATCACAAGATCCGCTCCGATATCCATGCCGTATGAATCACGGTTTATGACCACGAGCTTATGGCCGTGGTAGTACTGCACGAGACCGGCTGCAGGGTACACGGAAAGCGACGTTCCCCCGATTATGAGCATATCGGCCTGCCGTATGTAATGCACGGCCTTCGATACCACTTCCTGGTCAAGGACCTCTTCGTAGAGCACCACGTCGGGCTTTATGTCGCCCCCGCAGCTGCACTTCGGCACGCCCTCGCTTCCGGCAATGGCTTCAACGCCGTAGAACTTCCCGCACCTCTCGCAGAAGTTCCTGAGGACGCTGCCGTGGAGCTCCAGCACTTCACGGCTCCCGGCTTTCTGATGCAGCCCGTCTATGTTCTGGGTGACGACCGCCTTCAGTTTTCCTTCCTTCTCCCACTCCGCAAGCTTCAGATGTGCCGGATTTGGCTGCGCGTCCAGAGCCAGCATCTTCGCCCTGTAGAATTCGAAGAATTCCTTCTTGTGCGTCATGTAGAAACTGTGGCTGAGGATGGTCTCCGGGGGATAGGCATACTTCTGGTTGTACAGTCCGTCCACGCTTCTGAAATCCGGGATGCCGCTCTCGGTGGACACTCCCGCCCCGCCGAAGAATACAATGTTGTCAGAGCTTTCAACAAGTTCTCTGAGTCTTTCTATTTCTTCTTGCAAGTTCTACATCTCCTTTCCACTGCTTATTATTCTGTCAGCCCTTGTATATTTCACCGTCAAGCCTGATAAGGACTTCTTTCTGTGTGATCTCATAGGGCGTCCGTTCAGTGACTGCCTGTCTGCATTCATCGAGAGTCTTCTGCATCTTCACCCTCATTCTGCAGATCCGGCCGAGTATATCCTCATCGTCGGTCTCCACATCCATGATGAACGCGTCACGGATCACCTCAAGCCCCTTCACCGCCAGATGCTTCCTGTGCTCGAAATAGTCCCGGGATCCCTCCCCGATGCTCTCAAGATCGTAGAGCAGCTTCGGGTTGCGGGCGGCAGTCACGTCGATCTCGTCGGCCAGGCGTATGAGCGCTGACAGGTACGGAAGGCATATGGTCTTCCCTCCCGGCACCTCGAGGGCCACCGGGTACGCTTTCTCATCCATGAGCGATGTCTTCCTGTGTCCTCTCGCCACTTCTATCACCGCCCAGAGTATCTCTTCGGAGGGTATCTCGAAGAACGGTGCATATTTCCTTATGAACATTCCGGAATACTCGTTGTGGAAATCCCTGATGACCGCGGAGCAGTCCTCCCGGCTGTGGGTCTCGAAATAGTCGCCGAAGTCTATCTTCTCGGAAAAGGCCTCGTAATCCTTTTTCGTGATCCCCATCCCGGTATCGTGGAAATAGCATCCCATGAGAAGAGTATATATCTCCTCGGCGTTCATCTTCACGATCTGGTTCCCGATGAGCCGGTTGCAGAAGTCGATGACAGTGAGTGAGTGCAGCTCGGTGTGATCCGTGAACGTCGGGAATATGAGCTTGTAGTTCTGCAGTATGTTCTGAAGCCCGAACACCGCGGCCGTGAACCGCCTGTGAAGCCCGGGATCGAGCTCCCTTAGACGCTTTTCCATGGCATAATCGTGATCTGTCGAAACCATATGCCTGCCTCCGCTAGATTATGACTATAAGGTTGTTTGTGTTCATGGTAAATGTATATGAGATGTCAGAGGCCGCCTTCATGGCCAGCCTGATCCCGATATTGTGTTCCGGATGCTCCGGATCGAAGGACCAGTCCTCGGCCTTCCTCTTGAAATCGAACTTCTCGCAGTCGTCCCGGAGCCTAAGGCCCAGCCGCCCGTCCTTCGCGTAAACGCGTATGTCAAGGCGGTGCTCCTTCCCGTCGGAGAAACCGTGCTCTATCACGTTGCCCGCCATCTCCTCTATGCACAGCGAGAGCCGGTTCGCCTCTTTTCTGCCGAAGCCTCTCGCGGTGCAGAAGGAGACGACCTCCTCTGAAAGCCCTGCGACCTGCTCCATGGTATTCACTGAGCGGTTGATGCAGTCTGATTCCGGGACTCCGAAATCCTTTTTCAGCATGAGCCACCCTTCGAATCCCTTCCGGTCCTTCTTTTTGAACATAAACGCAGTTATGACGATGGCCAGTGACAAAAGCGCCTGTCCCGCCGGGAATGCCGCCCAGATGCCCGTTATGCCCATGAAGCCGTGAAGTATCAGGGCCATGAGCGCAGTGGCTGCGAATTCGATGCATATGTTAACGATGTAGGAGCCCTTCAGCCTCGATATGTTCTGCAGGTGGTTGGCAGCAGCCACGTTGAAGGCAAGGAACGGAAGTGCGATAGCGTAGAAGCGTATCGCCGCGGTCGCCATGTCCCGGATGATCCCGGGCTCCGGATTGAAGAGCGACGATATGAGGGGAGCCGCCGCGAAAACGGCCACCGCCACCGGCAGGACGCCGATCAGTATGTTTTTCAGGGCCACGGCCGCCGTGATCCTCATCTCGTTGCGGTTCTGCTCACCGGCGGCGATGCCCCCGAGGACCAGGACCGCTCCTCCTATGCCCCATCCCATAGCACCTATGGTGAAGGATATGCTCGTGAGGGTCGAATATGCCGTGACTCCTCCGCTCCCGGCCAGTTTAAGCGCCAGGTTGTTCAGAAGTATGGGCAGTAAGCCCCGGCAAAGCATGCACAGCGCCCGCGGCATACCGTCTTTTATGAGGGCGAAC
>CACZSC010000210.1 GCA_902783755.1 uncultured Ruminococcus sp.
GAGAAGGTCTGGTTGAAGTCTCCTCCGGCGATGACATAGTTGCCCTTGTCAAACTCAGCCTGCATTATGTTCTTGAGCATCTTGGTCTGTTCCACTTTGCCTTCGCCGTCATCATAGGCTTCCAGGTGCAGGTTTATGAGGACCAGTTCCTTGTCGGATCCGTCGATCTTCACTCTTTCAACAAGGAGACACCTCTTCAGATTGGCGACTTTGAGCGGCCACGAGAATGGGCAGGGGAGCTTGATCCTTACTGCGCTCTCGGCGGCATATTTCGACACCGTCATGATACCGCTCTGTACTCTTCCCATGGGGGGGACCGGAATCGGTACGAAATCGCACTTGTAGTTGTAAGCGAAGCTGTACGATGAGTTGGATATCACGTCCTTGAACAGCTCGGTCTCGTTTATGCTCCTGGAACGCCAAGAATCTACGTCCGCTTCCTGAAGGAAGATGATATCAGGCTCGAAATTCTTAAGTTCGGTGATCATGCCCTGAACGTTCTTTTCGACTCTTTCCCTGTCAGCGGTATATACGCTTGTACCGCCGTCCATGAAGAAGTCGGCATTGTCTCCGAGGGCTCCGTATCCTGTGTTCCATGCCACGATACGGACCGTATCGCCGATGGATGGATGGAGGGTTGCTGACCCTTTGACTTCGACTGTCTCTTCGTCTGCCGGATTATACTCGGTGATCGTGAGGTAGCCGAACAGACCTGCCACCAGCAGGATGATCACGAGAAGTACTATGAGGATGACCTTGAGGATTTTCTTGAATACTTTCATATCAGTCTCCAAAAGCTTAATATTTTGGGATATCCGCTGTGTCCATTATATCCCTTACCGGCAGTTTTGGCAACAAGATGCCGGTTTTTTTGCCGTTCATATAGATTGAAGGTCCGTGGAGGTTGCGACTTTCTTCCGAAAGTGGTAAAATACCAGAGAGCAATGAACCAGTGTTCAGGGCTACAGAAGCACATACAAAAGAGGTCTTATGAAAACTGAATTCGAAAGATTTGACATGAAGAAACCGCCTGTGCGGACCAAGTGGTATCTCAGACCGCTGACATACCTTCTGAGCGCACCGGATACGATAGCCCACAGGACCGTCATAAAGAAGACCGGGACGGAAGGACTTAAGCCTCCGTACCTTCTTCTGTGCAACCATAACGCCTTCATGGATTTCAAAGTCGCCACAAAGGCCATTTATCCTCACAGGGCGAATTATGTGGTGGCCATAGACGGTTTTATCGGAAGGGAACAACTGCTCAGGGACGTGGGATGCATCTGCAAGAGAAAGTTTACAAATGACCTGACCCTCATCCGGCAGCTCAGGCAAGTGGTACAGAACGGAGATGTGGCGGTGATCTATCCGGAGGCCAGGTACTCCCTGTGCGGGACCACGGCTCCTCTTCCGTCGTCTCTGGGAAGACTGTGCAGGATGCTTGACGTGCCTGTGGTGACTCTTATCTGTCACGGACATCATATAAACTCGCCTTTCTGGAACCTGCACGACAGGGGCGTGAAGCCAACCGAGGCCGAGATGAAGGTACTGTTCACCCAGGAAACGCTTAAGGAAACGACGGTCGATGAGATAAACAGTGCTCTGGTGAAGGAGTTCCAGTATGACGAGTATACATGGCAGAAGGAAAGAAATATAAAGGTCACTTACGATAAAAGGGCGGAAGGGCTCCACAGCGTGCTTTACCAGTGCCCGGACTGCGGCACCGAGTTCAGGATGAAATCAAAAGGCACGAAACTCATATGCGAAGCCTGCGGAAAGACGTGGGAATATACGGAACTCGGCGAGCTTAAGGCGGATGACGGTGATACCAGGTTCTCACACATCCCGGACTGGTACGAATGGCAGAGAGAGAACGTCAGGAAGGAAGTACTGGCCGGTACCTACTCTTCCGGAGAGCTTCCAGTAAAGGTCGACACTCTTCCCAATGCGAAGAAGTTCATATATCTGGGCGAGGGCACCATGGTCCATGACATGAACGGATTCACTGTCCGCGGGACGGATGTTGACGGTGAACCCTTCGAGATGATAAAGCCGGTGTCAAGTCTCTATTCCTGCCACATCGAGTACAACTATCTCGGAAAGCACGGCGACTGTGTGGACCTGAACACTCTGGACGATACCTGGTACATATACCCGCACAACTGTGATTTCTCGGTCACGAAAATGGCGATAGCCACGGAGGAGCTCTATTACGAGCACCGCAGGGCCATCGGAAGGCCCTGTCCCCCGGGACTTGCATAAGAAACGAAAAGGCTGCAGCGTAAACTGCAGCCTGATTTGTTTTTTGGGACTCTATTCCTGCTCGGTCGGATAGCTGGATCTTCCCGTGACTTTTTTCTTTATTATCCTGCCCATGCGCTTGAGGGCGTAGGGCCCCACCAGTTTCATCATTTCCTCGGCAGTGTGCATCTCGGAAGCGGCCGGCAGGTCTCTCGTCAGATGGATGGCGTCGAACTCGCATCTGGTGGTGCAGAGCCCGCAGCCAACGCACTGGTTCACGTCCACGAATGTAGCGCCACATCCAAGACAGCGGTTCGCTTCAGCCTTGACCTGCTCCTCCGTAAGAGGCAACCTCAGATCCTCGAAGGTTTCACGGGCCGCACCCGGTTTCTCGCCTGGCCGCTGACGCTCGGCGTTGTCGAAGGACTCAAGAAGCACGTCGTCCCTGTCAAGCTCGATGAATTCGCGTCTGTCACGTCCGATTGTCAGGGACTGGCCGGGATGGACGAACCTGTTGATGGACACCATGCCCTGTCTGCCGTCTGCGATGGCATCGATGGCGAATCTCGCGCCGTGGAAGATATCCCCGCCCACGAAGATGTCGGGCTCGGCGGTCTGGAACGTCACGGGATCGGCCACAGCCGTTCCGTTGGGTCTGGTCTCTAATGCGATACCTTCGAGGAGCCCACCCCATTCGGCTGACTGGCCTATGGCCATGAGCACGTTCCCGCATTCCACCGTCATGGTGTCTTCGTCATCATACATGGGGGAGAAACGGTGATCAGCATCATATACGCGGGTACAGCGTCTGAACACGATACCCGTGACCCGGCCGTTTTCCGAAAGGATCTCCTTCGGGCCCCAGCCGTTGTGGATGAGGATTCCTTCGTGTTCGACTTCCTCTATCTCGTCCTTCGCAGCGGGCATCTCATCCCTCTGCTCGAGACAGATCATGCTTACTTTTCCTTTAGTGCATCTGAGTGCGGTCCTTGCCACGTCTGCCGCCACGTTGCCTCCGCCCACGACTACCACGTCGCCTGAGAATTCCTCTCCACCTTTCTGGTTGACGCGCTTCAGGAACGAAATGCCCGATTCCACGCCTTCCGAATCCTCTCCCGGGACTCCAGCAAGACGTCCGCCCTGAAGGCCTATGGCCACGTAGAATGCCTTGAAGCCCTGCTTCCTCAGTTCTTCAATGGTCACGTCCTTTCCGACTTCCACGCCGCACCGAATCTCAGCGCCCATGTCCTTTATGATCTCGATTTCCTTTTCAAGGACTTCCTTCTCGAGACGGAAGTTCGGTATTCCGTTTATAAGCATGCC
>CACZSC010000211.1 GCA_902783755.1 uncultured Ruminococcus sp.
CTTCCGAACCTCAACGCGTACGCGGAGACCTGCGCGGCCATCGGGCTCGTCTTCTTCCTTGAAAGGATGCAGGAGATCGATACGAACTCGCGCTATGCAGACGTTATAGAACGGATCATATACAACGGAGCTCTCAGCGGCGTAAGCCTTGACGGAAGCACGTTCTTCTACGCGAATCCACTTGAGATAAGGCCCGGTGACTCTGATCTGCACAATATGACCTACTCCCTCACCCAGAGACCGCCTCTGTTCGAATGCAGCTGCTGCCCTCCCAATGTGGCAAGGTTCTTTGCCTCCATAGGAGATCTGGCGTATTCCGTCAACGGGAACACCGTTTACGTCCAGCAGTTCATGAGCAGCGAGGCTGACATTGACCTTCCCTCAGGCAGGGTTAAGATCACCCAGAAGACTGACTACCCGAGATCCGGCAGAGTCACTCTCGAGAGCCCCGTGGACGTGGCCCTCGCGGTAAGAGTGCCCTGGTGGAGCCGGTTCTACGGTGACATCAAGGACAGGGACGGGTATATGAGGCTGAAGCTCACGGCCAACAGGCCCTGCACCCTAGACTTCGGCATGGAAGCCGGGTTCGTCAGATGCGATCCCAGAGTGCGCGACAACGTGAACAAGGCCGCTCTCATGAGAGGCCCGGTGGTCTACTGCGCCGAGGGCACAGACAACGGCGGCAGCCTGGACTGCCTGCTGGTGGATCCGTCATCCAGGATAACCGTTCTTGACGAAGAGCTCTCACTGCCGATGCTCCAGTGCTCAGGCGCAAGAGCCGTTCCGGATGAAGGGCTGTACACGGGATTCGTTCCCAGAAGGACCGAAGAAGTGAAGATAAAGTTCATTCCGTACCACGCGCTGGCCAACCGGGGCGAGACCGCACTGAAGGTATGGCTTGACGTAGAATAGACCGGAAAAAAGACCGAGCGGGGAGTCATCCCCGCTTTCCTTTTGCCTTATTAATTTTTAAACTGCCTTTTATATATATCAAGCATCTCTCCGCGTGACAGTATGTACGGGCTGTTGCTGAAATTCGAAGCATTCTCGACCCTCGAGATCAGCTCCTCCGCCTTCTCCCTGGATATATGCATCCTGACCCCGCTGAGGGCGACGAGCTTTGCGCCGAGCTCTTCAGGAGAGACTTCAAGGCCTCCGCAGAATCCGGCAATCAGTCTGCGGCCTTCCGCTGTTATCATATTGTATCTGATATACGCGTCCTCGAAGACCGCGCATGCGCTGCCGTGGGGGACACCGTATCCGAGAGTCAGCCCGTATCCCATGGGATGGGGGAAGCCGGTGCCGGTCACATCTATTGCCGCTCCGGCCAGCATGGCAGCCTTGGACAGGTCTTCCCTGCCTGCCTCATCGATATCGAGAGGTGCCTTCTCCCGCTTCAGTATGTTCCAGATGAGACCTGCGGCTTCCGATGCGAGCTTTCTCGAATGATCCGTCGACTTCGGTGAAAGATACGACTCGATGGAATGGGCGAAAGCGTCAAGCGCCGTCGACAGCGTGTACTGCTCCGGAAGCGAATATGTGTACTTCGGGCATACGGCGGATATGTCCGGATATGACAGGCTGCTCTTGTACGTATGCTTTTTCAGGCCGCCGTCCTCGGTGAGCACCGAGTACCTGTTGGCCTCGCTGCCGGTCCCCGCTGTAGTTGGTACGGCCACGAGGGGAGCGGGTCTGTTCATATCTTCCGTAATATGAAAGATGTCCTCTTTTCCCGCTTCCGGATTCGTGAGATAGAACGCCGCGGCCTTTCCCGCGTCCATGGCGGAGCCTCCGCCGACCGCGATGACGAAATCGCAGTCTTCCTCACGTCCCAGAGCGGCGCCTTCATAGCATGAAGTGACGGACGGGTTCTCCCTGATCTGCGCGTACCTCGCATGCCCTATACCGTGCTTTTCAAGAAGGATGCATATGTCCCGGTATGCGCCGGATATGTCAGCGGCATGGGCGCCCGACACCACCAGCGCCTTTCCGCCAAGGCCGCATATCTTCTGTTCCGCCTCGTCAAGCGCTCCGTTTCCGAAATACACATCCGCGTTTTTTATCTCAGTTACTATCAAAACAGTTCCCCCGTGTATGTACCTTTTCCATGAGTATAGCAAATACGGCAGCAGCGAGGCAATGGTTAATTGGCAGATACGGCAGGGGATTTTGCGTCATTTTTTGGCATATTCAGAAAAACATCGGCGGGCCGGAGTGAAAATACGTCCTCCGTGCCTTTTTTTCGCATTCATTATGTGGTACAATATATCTGTTAATTTATGCGCACGCGCAGATTGGAGAATTTGAATATGCTTAAAGGTGTTCCGAAAATCATTACCCCAGAACTTCTGAAGATCCTCTGTGAGATGGGCCACGGAGATGAAATCGTCCTTTCGGACGGCAACTTCCCGGGCAACAGCATCGGCAGGACAGTGGTGCGCTCCGACGCATGCGGAGTCCCGGAACTGCTCGACGCCGTACTGCAGCTCTTCCCTCTCGACTCGTACGACAACAACGTCTATCTGATGGACAAGACCGAGTCGGACAGGGATCTCGACATACCGATCTGGGACGAATACCGCAGGATCGTGGCAAAGCACACCGACAAGGAACCTGTTTTTCTTGAAAGATTCGAATTCTATGAAAGAGCGCGCAAGTCCTACGCCGTGGTGGTGACGGGAGAAGGCGCGATCTACGCGAACATAATTCTTAAAAAAGGCGTTGTGAAATAATGGCAGACAGAAAAGATGAAATAATCTCCATGCAGCTGGACCTCATCAGAAAGATGACCGAGAACAATATCCGCCGCCTCAGCGACGACATCTGGGGTCCCAGGAGAGAAGCCGAGAAAAAGGACAGTGATCCTTTTGAGATAAAGCCCATCATGGACTTTCCCCAGAACCCGGTATCGGGAGGTTCAGAAAACGCAACGGTTGATAAAGGCGATGACCTGACGAAGGCATCCGACGGAGGAGCCGGCGGTTCCGTCACTGAAAAGAAGGACGACGCTCCCCCGAAGGAAGACATGGCGGATCTGAAGGCGGAGCTGGATTCATACATAGGGCTCGGCGAAGTCAAGAAGGAAGTAAAGAACCTCATCAACATGGCGACAGTGTACAAGCTCAGGAAGGAGCACGACCTGCCCATCGCCGACATGTCCCTGCACATGGTATTCTCCGGCAACCCCGGGACCGGCAAGACCATGATAGCCAGGTTCATGGCAAGGGTATACCACTCCCTGGGACTTCTGTCCAAAGGGGATCTGGTGGAAGTGGACCGGAGCGGACTGGTGGCCGGATATATAGGCCAGACCGCCATCAAGACTTCGAAAGTGCTTGAATCGGCCCTCGGAAGCGTGCTGTTCATAGACGAAGCGTATTCCCTCACCTCAAAGAGCGAGAACGACTTCGGCTATGAGGCCGTCGACACGGTGCTCAAATACATGGAGGACCACAGGGACGACATAGTGGTCATAGTGGCCGGATATACAGAGCTGATGGAGGAATTCGTCAACTCCAATCCGGGTCTCAGATCCCGTTTCAACAAGTACATCGATTTCGCTGATTACACATCGGAAGAGATGTTCGGCATCTTCAAGCTCAACTGCAAGAAAAGCTGCTACGAGCTGGAAGAGGACGCTGAAAAAGAGCTGAAGGAGTATTTCGAGGCAGTCGGCGAATACGCGTCCGACTTCGGAAACGCAAGAGGCGTCAGGAACACATTTGAGAAGCTCCTGACCGAGCAGGCGAACCGTATCGCCGAGATGGAAGAGGTCTCAAGAGAAGATTTGATGAAGATCAAGCGGGCCGACGTCCTTGCAGCGCTGTACGAAAAGACCGAAGAAGAAGAAGAAGAAGAAGAAGAGGAAGAAAAGACTGAAGAAGACGCCGCTGATGCCGGAAAAACCGGAACAGGCGAAGTGACTGAAGAAACAACGGTGGAAGATGATGAAAGCAAGTGATCTTATCAAGCTTGCCGCCGAAGCAAGGGAAAAAGCCTACGCCGGATACTCGGGATACAGGGTAGGCGCCGCGCTTCTCGCGAAGAACGGGAAGGTCTACCTCGGATGCAACGTGGAGAACGCCGTGTACCCCGCCGGGATATGCGCCGAAAGGAACGCCATCTTTTCCGCGGTCGCCGACGGCGTCAGGGAGTTCTCGAGGATCGCCATCGTAGGCGGATCCGGAGACAAGCTGAAAGGCTATGCGTATCCCTGCGGCATCTGCAGACAGGTCATGCGCGAGTTCTGCGACGATGATTTCGAGATAATACTCTATGACGGCAGAAAACAGCTGAAGAAAACTCTCGCGGAGATCCTGCCCTGTTCTTTTTCGAAAACTGATCTTGACTTTTGAGGTGTCCGGATATGAGGATGTACGATATAATCGCGAAAAAGCGGCACGGCTGCAAGCTGAATGACGAAGAGATAGCCTTTTTCGTCAGGGGATATACCGACGGTTCCATACCGGACTATCAGGCATCCGCGCTGCTCATGGCCGTATGCTGCAACGGCATGGATGAAGAGGAATGCACATCGCTCACCTATCACATGATGCATTCCGGAGACACCCTTGACCTGTCATCCCTCAGGAACACCGTGGACAAGCACAGCACCGGCGGAGTGGGAGACATGACGTCTCTGGTGGTCACTCCGACCCTGGCTGCCCTCGGACTGAACGTCGCGAAGATGTCCGGACGAGGGCTGGGACATACCGGAGGAACGGTCGACAAGCTTGAGTCCATCCCCGGATTCAACACTTCCCTTTCCATGGAAGCTTTTCTTGACCAGGTCCGGGAGATAGGGATCGCCGTGATCGGCCAGACCGCTGACCTCGCCCCCGCAGACAAGAAGATGTACGCCCTCCGGGACGTGACGGCGACCATCGACGCGGTCCCGCTGATCGCATCCAGCATCATGTCGAAGAAACTCGCCGCCGGCGCGGAAAGCATCCTGCTCGACGTGAAGTACGGCAGCGGCGCTTTCATGAAGACCAAAGAGAACGCGGCGGAGCTGGCAGAGCTCATGGTTAAGCTAGGAAAGAACGCCGGAAGGAACATGGGAGCCCTGGTGACTTCCATGGAATACCCCCTCGGAAGAAAGATAGGCAACTCACTCGAGATACTCGAGGCCGTTGATATCCTCCGCGACGGGGAGAGATCCGACGCGCGCTACGTGTCGTCGGAACTGGCGTCCCATCTGTATTCCGTTGCCACCGGCACCGGGATCGACGAGTCGAGAAAACTCGTGAACGAGACAATAGACTCCGGCAGGACCTATGAGAAATTCCTGCAGTGGATAGGGGCCCAGGGCGGAGATCCCGAAGCGGTCGACAAAAGGCAGCTGCCCCTGTCTCCCCACAGATTCGAGCTCCGTTCCCCCGTGGACGGATATATCGGATCCGCAGACACTGAAGGTCTGGGGATGGCGTCATGCATACTCGGTGCGGGCCGTACGACGAAAGAGGACGTGCCTGACCTTGGTGCCGGCTATATCCTGCACGTTTCCCTCGGACAGCGTGTTTCCCACGGCGACCTGCTGGCCACTCTCTACACATCAGACGTGATGAAGATGGCGCCCGCATGCAATGAGATCCTGGCTTCACTTCACATCACGGACGAGAAGCCCGGAAAGCTTCCCGACCTTATCTACAAGTTCATACACTGAGATGTGACTTACATCTTCCGAAAAGCTCCCGAGCAAGGAGCTTTTCCCGTTTTTACGACCGTTTTTACGGCCATTTCTCCCAGTGTTCCGTCATTGCTTTTTACCCGCTGCTGTGATATACTTTTTCCGAATATATAACATTCATCCGGAGGACGAAAATGCTTCAGAAAACCAAAGCCACATCAGGCGCCGACGAGAAGACTCCGTCAATCCCCCAGTATTTTTCATGGATCAACAATACCGACGAAGGAGGGTGCGAGGAACAGACCCTCATAAACCTTGAATACTTCAAATGGCTCCATGACGAGTACGGCATGGAAATCAAGATCTATGCCCTGGATGAAGGAAACATCGACGGCCCGTGGGGCAGACATGAGAACCTGTACACGAGCAAAAAGACCCTCGGACAGTATCCGGAAGGGCTTGGAAAATGCGCTGAAAAAGCAAAGGAATTCGGATGCAGGCTCGGCATCTGGATGGGTGCCGACGGTTTCGGCGACACTCCCGAAGAGGAATCCGAAAGGATCTCTATGTTCATCCGGATCTGCAGGGAATACAACATACGGGAGATAAAATTCGACACCGTATGCGACTGGCTAAGGATCGAAAAAAGAAGCACTTTCAAGAGGATGGTTGATGAATGCCGGAAATACTGTCCCGACCTTATCGTCCTCAACCACAGGCACGATTTCGGCGAGGCTGCCATCTGCTCCACCACGTTCCTTCTCGACGGGCTTGAAACATACGTGGACGTCCATTCGTACAATACAGTCAGCGGACCGCATCACCGCATGGGAGAACTGTGCAGAGGGCTGGTCCCGGGGATGATCAGGCTGACGGAAGACCACGGCGTCTGCATCTCCTCCTCCATAGACTATTTCGAGGACGGGCTTATCCTCCAGGCATTCGCGAGATGCCTAATCCTCGCACCGGAGATCTACGGAAATCCGTGGCTCATGCGCGATGACGAGCATGCAAAGCTTGCAAGGATCTACAACCTACACGCGAAATACAGGGACATCCTTGTCAACGGATTTGCCCTTCCTGAAGCGTCATACACGAAGAATTCCGTTTCAAGAGGCGATGCGTCGACCCGCCTGCTCACCTTCTCGAATCCCACATGGACCGCCAGCAGGATAGTCCTCAACATCAACGGTGAGATTGGCCTCTGGGGCAAGGAAGGCGATGAATTCATCATAAAATGCCTGCATCCCTATGAAGAACTGCTCGGAACGGCGAAGTGGGACGACAAGTTCGAGATCGAGGTCGAGCCGGCGAGAGCTGGACTGTTCCTGGTGCAGAGGAAAGATCTGTTTCTGAAGGATGATTTCGCCCTGACAGGTTGCAGGTACGAGACCGTCTTCGGCCCCGGCGCTGTCCCTGCAAGATTCAACATCTACTCGGCCGGCGGCAGAATCTCGTCGGTGGGAACCGTCGATGTTTCAGCTGAGGTCACCGGCGACAGTTCCGTGAAAAGGCCCGGTTCTCTCGGCAGCCTTGAAAAGTGCGGGGTGCCGGAAAACGCCGAGCAGCTGTATGAAGCCACATGCTTCGGGTCGACCAATGACTCTCTCGAGGCCCAGTCCCTGAGAAGAGCCGGTGAGACGAAGATCCCGCAGGTCAAAGCCGCGAGAGACGCCTTCTTCAATCAGGCCAATTACTCGGTCAGGGGCTGCGAGTCGTCGTTCATGTTCGACGGAAAACCTGATACGTTCTTCGACGCACAGTCATCATCATACGCCACACGTCTTGAAGGCGGATGTCTGAGAGTGGATCTCGGAGCGGAAGTGGACGCCGGAGACGTGGAGATCGAATTCATCTCCTTTGACGAGGAAAAGGAACACACGGACCGTGGAGACTACCATAAGGAGATTGCGATACCCGGCATAGAGCCCAAGGGAGATTGTTCATGTGACCTCAGAAACTGGAGCGCTGCCCCCAGAAGAGACGTCGAGACCGTCTGCAGGCTCGAAGCACCGATCTCAACCTATGTATACAACCTGGTTGAATACTACCCCGCAAGGAAGATAAGGGTAACGTATCACATCGGAGGCAGGATGCGCTACTTCCGTCTCCCGAGGCCGATGGACAGGATAGTGTCGTTCAAGGTGTTCGACAGGTCCCGTCACGAGATAGTCCCAGACAGCCCCAGAGCCACGAACCTCTTCGCTCCCTGGACTGAAAACAAGTTCCCGTACGCAAAAAAAGCCGTGATACAGATACCGGAAGACATCACGGATGAAATGTTCATAGCCGTGGCCTGTGACGGGGATCACGGAGTCGAAGGAGTCTACTGCGCAATGGAATCCGGCGGGAAGGTCCTCGGAAGCTATGACAGGGCTCCGGCACATAATATAAACAACTGGGAATACGTCACACATGAAAGCAGCAGCGGATATACATATTTCTTCAGACCTTTAAAGGAAATGAGAGGAAATACGGCGACTGTATATGCCCTGTTCAGAAACGACTGTGATGTCACACCGAAAGTGTGGCTGTGCGATTCCGGGATCAAGGCACCGATAGCGACTATAGAGCTATGATAAATGCTTCGCCGCAGGCGCAGAATTCCACTTTACTTCGTGAAAGTATTGTTGTATAATCTGTGTATAACCTGAACCGGAGGCTGACATGCCAAAAGAAAACAAAAGTGCTTTGAAAGATTATCTCTTTCAGGCGATACTGACGCTGGAATCTGTCGATGAGTGCTATGACTTTTTCGAAGACCTCTGTACAATCAAGGAGGTCGAAGACATGGCAAAAAGACTGTGCGGCGCAAAAATGCTCAAGGAGAACATGGTATACACCGATATCACGGACCAGACCGGTCTGAGCACTGCAACTATCAGCCGCATCAACAGATGCCTGAAGCACGGGAAAGGCGGCTATACCACCGCTCTCCGGAGACTTGAGAACGAGCAGATAGAGCGGCCGGCTCTTAACAGAAAAAGATGAGCGGACTTAACGGATATGACGTGATAGCGTCCGTATATAACAAGTTCAATACCGAAACGGACTACCGGAAATGGACCGAATATCTTGAGAAGTGTTTCAGCAGGTTTTCCGGACCCGCGGGTATCAGATCTGTGCTTGAGCTTGGGTGCGGAACAGGGAATATCACTATCGAGCTGGCAAAACGCGGTTACGATATGACTGCCCTTGATTCATCTGATGAGATGCTTTCCATCGCAGATCACAGAGTCCGCGAGGAAGGACTGAAAAACATCCTGCTCATACGTTCTGACATGGCTTCGTTCGAACTGTACGGGACCGTGGACTGCATTATCTGCTGCCTCGACGGTATCAACCACCTGTACAGGAAAGATGATATACTGTCATGTTTCTGGCTTGTTTCGAATTATCTGTCCGACGGGGGCCTGTTCATATTCGATCTGAATACTCCATACAAGTTCAAGACCGAATATGCCGGGCACGATTACATATTCGAAGATCCTGACACGACCTGTCTCTGGCAGAACTTCATGTCGAACAACGATGAAGTATGCGATTTCATGATGACCGTATTCGAAAAGGATCCGGACGGCCCTGAAGACCGGTGGATCAGAAAAGACGGAATGATCAGAGAACGGGCCTACGGACTCAGGTCCATAAAAAATGCCCTTGAGAAAAACAAACTGGAGATCATAAATATCAGCGAAGACCTTGATTTCACGCCTGTAAGCAGTAAAGCCAAGCGCTGGTTCATCACAGCCAGAAAGTCCACAAACATTCAGGAGGGTTGAAGAATGAAATGTCCGCATTGCGCAGCAGAAGACAGCAAGGTCCTGGACACCAGGCCGGTAGATGAGAACAACAGCATCAAAAGAAGAAGAGAATGTCTCGTATGCCACGGGAGATTCACGACTTACGAAATCGTTGACGTCCTCAACCCGATCGTGGTCAAGAAAGACGGCAGCCGTGAACTGTTCGACAAGAACAAGCTTCTGTCCGGACTTCTTAAAGCCTGCCAGAAGAGGAACGTGGACGCGAAAGCCGTAGCCGATGAGATAGAGGCGTCCATACAGAGCTCCATGAAGCAGGAGATATCCTCAAGCGAGATCGGAGAGATGGCCATGAACAAGCTGAAGCAGCTTGACCCGGTGGCCTACGTGCGATTCGCATCCGTATACAGGGAATTCAAGGATATAGACACGTTCGTCAAGGAGATCTCCGAACTCAAGAACACGGGCTTCTGATAAACACATCCCTTTTCATCATTCGTGCAAGCGGTCATTTCTGTCATTTGCAATAGAATGAAAGATCCGATATATGGCAGGTTATTTATGCCTGTACATATACCGGATTTTTTTTGCCCCGTTTTCCTCTCAGACAGCTGCATACGGCTATGCATCGGGAAGCCCGGATGCCCTTGCCACAAAACTATCGGGAGCCGTCGAAGGGCCCCTCAGCATCTTTACGCCAAGTTCCTTCAGGACTTCCAGCGGGAAGACATCTCTGCCGTATTCCCTGATCTTTCTCACCTTCATCACATGAGTCATGCTGACGTTACCGTCACTGTATGGCGCAGGTATCATGGTCTCAAGAACAAGGCATTTGTATCTCACCGCTGATACGGGAGATCCGACATACATATACACCGTGTCCCCTGGAACGATCCCTCTTCCCTGTTTCCAGATGACCGTTTCATTCTCGGCAAAAGCCTTTTCCACATCATAATACTTAGGATTGGCAGGGACGATCCAGTTCAAAGGTCCCGTTCTTGTCTTCCTGCCGGAATTCACGGCAAATTGTCTGCTTTCGTCGATCAGCCCGAGTATCGTCTCATCGTCCAGCGTGTCATTCAGCATGACACTGATCCAGCTGTCATGTTTCATATGATACGCGGGATATATGCCGTCCTTCAGTATAAGGTCGGGGATCCTGCTGCCTTCGGCTTTCATGTTCATCACTTCGACACGCGGAGTGCTGTCTGTCTTCTCCTCACCCGTCAGCAGGTGCCTTGAGATGTTCATGACCAGCCCGTACCACTTGCGGTTCGGCGGATATCTGTAGACTGCAGCCTCTGGAGATGAATCAAACGGGAAGTCCGGTCTCTCTCCGTACCTCTCGTATATGGCCTGATGTATACGGTTCGCTTGTTCATACACGAAAAGCCTGTCATCATAGCAGGAGTCCGCGATCTTTCCGAGTATCCCGCAATACGCTTCCCTGACCAGTCCCACGAATTCACCGGTCTGCTCGTTCACGTGTATGGGCAGGTATTCCTCTTCAGCGGAAAGATCCATCACCCTGCCGCTGATACTGCCGTCGTCCCTGACTGTGATCTCAGCTGAAAAATCTCCGTCCATGAACGTTTCGCTGTATCTCCAGACTCCTTCGGATCTGACGAACCCGAAACCCTCAAGCGAGTCCTTCCTCAGTGTCTTTCTTCTGAATATCTCTTCCTCTATTCTCATTAATACCACCAGACATAACAAACACAAGAGCCGGATTTTGACCCGGCTCATTGTTTTGAATCATACTGCAACGAAAAACTTTACAAGGAATATCACGGACAGGACATATGTCAGCACGGATACTTCCCTTGCTTTTCCCGTGACAAGCTTTATTACTGTATATGAAATAAGCGAAAGGCCTATGGCGTGACCGATGGAGCCTGATATGGGCATGCCGATCATAAGTATCCCTGCCGGAAC
>CACZSC010000212.1 GCA_902783755.1 uncultured Ruminococcus sp.
CATCAGGTATTCACGGTGCATGGTGTGATCCTTCAGCTGCTCTGACAGTTTCAGATGCGCCTCATCCGTCTTCGCAATGCATATGAGGCCTGAAGTGTCCCGGTCGATCCGGTGCACTATCCCGGGCCTGTTCACTCCCCCGATCCCCGAAAGCGAATCCCCGCAGTGGTACATGACGGCGTTCACAAGTGTCCCGGTCATGTGTCCGGGCGCCGGGTGCACCACCATGCCCGCGGGCTTGTTCACCACCACGACGGAACCGTCCTCGTATCTTATGTCGAGAGGTATGTCCTCCGGCACCGCCTCGTACTCAGTAGTCTCGGGAACGGATACTTCTATCCGGTCTCCCGCGCATATCCTGTAGTTCTTCGGTCTCCTGGCGCCGTTGACGGTCACTGATCCGCCCTCGATGAGCTTCTGCGCCCGGGACCGGGTGAAGTCCGTGATCCCCGCCACGAAGCTGTCGAGTCTTTCCCCGTCGGTGCCGGCTTGTGCCGAAATGACATCCTCGGGATCCGGCAGGCTGTCAAACTGAACCGTCATCTTCGCCCTCATCGGTATCTTCCAGGGCAGCCCTTCTCCTTTTGAATTCCCGTATCTCCTCGATGATCAGGCTGATGATAAGAAGTATGCACCCTATGGTCACGAACGAATCGGCCACGTTGAACACATAGAAGTTTATGAACCTGCAGTCTATGAAATCGATCACGTATCCGATCCTTATACGGTCTATCATGTTCCCGATGCCGCCGCCGACCACGAAGGCCGCTGCAGTCATCATCCATTTATTGTCTCTTTTTGAGATGAACACCGCCGCCCATACGGTCAGGCCTATGATGGCAACGACGGAGAGCACCATGAACACCCACCGGTGCGAGCTCAGTATCCCGAAGGCAGCTCCTTCGTTGTTCACCCTCGTCAGGTGCAGTACGTCCTTTATGACCGGGAAGGTATCCCCTACCTCAGGCAGGTTCACTGATACAAAATACTTGCTGACCTGGTCGACTATCACGACCGCTACAGCCAAAATCGCAAAAACTAACATGTTGCCTCTTTATCAGAATGTGTGTTTCTTTGGATTTGAAGGTTCCTCAGCCGGAATGATCGGCTGGCGCTTGATCTCTTCCACGTTCTTCACCGGATTCATTTTTCCGAATACGATGTCGAATTCCTCCGCCGTATCGGATCCCTCGGAGTCTCCGAAAAGCGCGTCCAGGTCGTCCGGGCCGAAATCGTCGTCATAGAAGTCCTTCGACTCGTCGTCGGTGAAGAAATCGTCAAGGTTCAGCGCGACGTCCGTCGTGCTGGTGGAGTCGGATCCCGAGGCCCCGCTGCTGCCGCTCTCCTCAAGGTCTGCCGAGAAGTATCTTTTGAGCTTGCTCAGCTCGTCCTCTTCGTCAGGCATCGGCTCCTCTTCGAAGAATTTGAGTCCCTCTATGCTTTCATCCGGCGTTTTGTGCGGCTGTTCCGGCTCCCCAGCCGGCTCCTCTGCCGGCTCTTCAGCCAGGTCCTCTGCCGGGCTTTCAGCGGGTATGTCCTCTGCCGGCATCTCATCGGCTTCCCCGAATATCTCGTCCGCAGCGGCCGTATCGAATCCGTCAGGGGAGTCACTGTCCTCCTCCGGGTCTGCTCCGTCCGTCCCGCCGAAGAGTTCGTCCATGTTGAAGAAGTCGTCGAGCTCCCTGTGCTCTTCCGGCTCTTCCTCCGTAACGGGCTCCGCGGGCTGATCACCGGAATCGTCTTCCGCGAACAGGTCATCTCCGGGCAGTCCGTCTTCCGGGACCGGCTCCTCTGCCGGCTCTTCAGCTGACTCTTCAGTCATCTCTTCAGTCGACTCTTCAGTCGCCTGTTCGTTCAGCTGCCCGTCTTTTTCTTCCGGGAACAGTTCATCCCACAGGGTCTCTGGGATATCTCCTTCAGGTATCTCTTCTTCCGGAAGATCTTCTTCCGGAAGATCCTCTTCCGGGAATTCCTCTTCAGGAAAGTCCTCTTCCGTGAACTCTTCCGGAGTTTCTTCCGGGATCTCTTCCTCCGGAATCATCTCCTCTGTCAGTTCCTCCGGGAAATAACCGCCGTCGCCGGCCGTGTCCTCCGCGGTATCGTATATGGATCCGCCGGTCCCGTCTGAGGTGCCTGGCTCATCCGCGGCGAAATAGTCTTCCCCGTCCGCGCCGGCCTTGCCGTCCTCTTCTCCGGGCGCCGGTTCGTCTCCGAAGGTCAGCCAGGAAAAATCGCTGTCTTCCGCGGTCTCCGCCGGCGCCTCTCCGGATACCGTCTCAAAGAAGCTGTCCGGATCCTCTCCGGCCTCATCCTTCACGTCTTCATGACCCGGCTCGGTATCATACAGTCCCGTTTCCGCGGGGACATCGCCGAATTCGCCGGGATCGAACTCATCTCCGAACTCTGATGCGTCACCGGCCTCTCCCGGCTCCTGTTCCACGGTATCCGTCTCATAATCGAACTCCGGATACTCTTCCTCCCCTTCATCTGCGGGCAGCAGCGCCTCAGCGCCTTTCGCTATGTTCTCGATGGACTCGATATGGCTGTTGTATTCCTCGAAGAGCCTGTCGCGGAAAGCGATGATCTCCCCGTACATCTTTCCGGCTGATTCACGGACTTTTTCAGACGCCGTCCTGGCATCGTCCGTCTCGGCCTTCGCGGCTTCGATTATCCGCCCGGCTTCCTCCCGGGCGCCCGAGAGGATCAGCTCGCGTTCTTCGTACGCGGCCTCCTCCGCCTTCCTCAGGATCTCATCGGCCTTTGCCTTTGCGGCCTCCGCAGCCTCTTCCGCTTCCCTTGCCGCGTTCTCAGCCGCGGCCGGTCCGGCGGGCTGCTGTTTCAATGCGGCGCGGTCCGCTTCATAAGAGGCCAGCTTGTCTTCCAGCTCCTGGGCATAGTTGTTCATTTCGTCGAGCTTTTTCAGTACCAGCGTGAGCTTCCTGCCGTAATCGGCGGCCGTCCGCTCCACTTTGGCATATTCGGCATCCAGATAGGCGATGTACTCATCGACCTCTTCCGGGGCATATCCCCTGATGATCTTTGAAAAGTTCTTGTCCTTGAAGTTCCTTGCCATAAAACGCCTCCGTACTGTTTGATCATATTAGATGTATTTGCTGCAGACTATCCTGAGTCTTCCGCTCCGGGTCTCCCCGGTGTCTTCCCCTATAATGTATTTCCCGTATCCCCTGACAGACAGTATGTCGCAGGGCGCCACCTGTGAATCCGGCTTCAGGTCCGGCACGTATGACCTCTCCACCAGCCCTGCCCGGATGAGCTCCGCTGCCGCCTCCCGGGACTTTCCGGTTATGGCCTTGACGATGCAGTCGAGTCTTCTCGACGCGACGGTCAGAACCGTATCCTCGAACTGTCTCGGGATCTCGAACAGAGGATCCGGATCCAGCGCCTCCGCCTTCACGGCGTCGCGCCCGATGCTCCTGAGTTCAGAACAGACGTAGTCCGATATCTTTCCGGATACGAAGACCAGAGCCTCCCGGTCGGATACGGGGCATATGTCGCCGATATACTCCCGGCCCACTCCGAGGCTCATAAGTGCTCCCAGACAGTCCCGGTGGCCGAGACGGCCGTATCCGCTGCCGCTGATCCGTATGAGCCTGATCCCGATCTCACCGGCCAGGTCCGGCCGGGATGCCAGGAATTCCGAGAACCGGAGATTCCGTTCGGTATCGAGGGGCATCGCGTGGGGAGGTGCATCGGGCACTTCCCATTCTGGCAAAAAAACCGTGGCGCACCTTTCGGCACCACGGCTGCCGCCCCAAAAGAAGCATCTGGAAATCCCGTTTCCGATACGGGCGATTAGTTCATTGTAAACATCAATCTTTTCTGCAGGCGAAAGGAAATTAGTCGCCGCGACGGCATAATCCGACTCGCGGAACTTGTCCAGGGCCCTTGAAACATTGACAGAAACATTCATTGTTATCCTTCAGAAACTGCATGCGAAGCTGAGCAGCGCAAGAATGACCACCGTGACTATGAAAGGTACGTCTACCGGTGAGCCCTCGAACCATCCGAACCTGTCGAACAGGGTCCTGACAGGCAGGGTGAGCGTGTCGGTGATCGCGTATATGACCCGGGCGAACCCGTTGCCGTCGTCCAGGCCTAGCCAGCTCATGACGGCCCTGATCATCATACATACCAGCAGAGCGTCGAGAAACACCGACGCCGCGGTCCTGATCACATAGAATACGTTATCCAAGGTCTAATGCGCTTTCAGCGGGCGGATCAGTTGAAATCCGCGAAATCGTCCAGGCCGTTGTCCGGTTCGGGTTCCGGTTCGGGTTCAGGCTGGGGCTCCGCCTTGCGCTGTGTGACCTTTGCCTCTCCGACGTCCACGTTGGAGGGAGTGATCACGTATGCGCTGGTAGCGATCCTTCTGAGGTTTCCGCCGATGGAATATGCAACGCCCGAAAGGAAGTCGATGAGTCTGCGGGATGCTTCCTTGCTGGTGTTCTCAAGGTTGAGGACGACGGTGCACTTGTTCAGGAGATGGTTCGCGATCTGGGATGCGATCTCCGTATCATATGTCTGCGGGGGACGTACGACCTGCATCTTTATATTGGCGCCGGAAAGGCTGATGCCTCCCTGGGGGCCCATATTCACATGCTGGTTCCCTACGGGCTGATACTGAGCGGCAGGACCGTTCGCCAGCTGAACGTCGTTGTCATTGACGTCATCCGCGTATCCGTCGTTATTGTCAAAACCGTTGTAGTAGTCTTCCTCATAGTTGTCGTCATAGACCTCATTGGAACCGGTAACCTTCTTAAGTCTGTCCATGATACCCATATATATGCCTCCGTTTCTGCCTTTTGCGGCAGGAATGATTTTTAAACTAGTACTTTCTCGAGCCGAATATCGCGCTGCCGACCCTGACCAGATCCGAACCCTCCTCGATGGCGCATTCGAAACTGTCGCTCATTCCCATCGACAGCAATACATGCTCTCTCATATTATGCAATTTTTTTCCGAAATTGTCAACAAATAATGTATAAGATTCTCTAAAATATTTGCGGAACTCGGCCTCGCTCCCGCATTTCGGAGCCATGGTCATCATGCCGCATATGCGGATCCTGTCAAAACCGCCGAGACGCTCCAGAAACCCGCCGACTTCACCGGCGAACACACCGGATTTCGACTCCTCCATGCCGATGTTGACCTCTATCAGAACGTCCTGGACCGCGCCGCGCTTCTCGCATACGCGCTGGATCTCAGCGGCGAGCCTCTCGGAATCCAGGGAATGGATCAGCCCGGCCCTGCCGGCCACGTATTTCA
Source organism: uncultured Ruminococcus sp. (assembly GCA_902783755.1). Lineage (GTDB taxonomy): Bacteria > Bacillota > Clostridia > Oscillospirales > CAG-272 > UMGS1696. Next base: position 5,287 of record CACZSC010000212.1, read on the forward strand.
CCTTGTTCGTCTGAAGGTGGCCTATGAAATCCATCCGCGCCCCCGCGGAGGTGACGGCGTCGTATTTCGCCGTGAACTCCTGGGCCCGGTTCTCTCCGCAGAGATCCAGCCCGAAGTTCTCGATGAGATATATGACGTCCTCCGGATCCACCGTCTTCGTGGCCGCAAGGAGCTTCACTTCCCCGCCGCCCCGCTTCTGTTTCGCTTTCTCTATCCTTTCAAGGACCCTCAGGTAGTTGTCCCTGAGTTCTGCTTTTCTTGCTTCCGTCATTTCTGCCTTCCCTCTATCAGTCCACGACCTTGCCGCTGTATATGCCTGTCCCTTCCACCACTATGACGTCGTTCTGCCTGATCCACTGGTATTCCTGCCCTTCGGGGGACACAGGCGACGCCGTGGGATCCGCGTCCTCGGGGTTTCCGGTGCAGATCACGTACCCGTCCCCTTCGTAGATGACGCTGACGCGGCGGAACTCGATGGACACCTTGTTCTTGATATATACTCCCTGATACCCGTCGACGACTCTCAGCGCCGTCATCGGGATCCTGAAGCCGGTGTATTCCATCAGGTCTATCCTGACAGGCTGCTTGCGCGTATAGTCAAAATCCTTCGGCATCATGCCGCAGCTGAATACGCCGAAATGCTTCTCCCCCGCCTCGTCCGAGACCACTTTCTCCAGTTTCATCCTGAGACTCAGGTTGTTGTAGGGGAAGAAGACCGGATACGTGCTGTTCTCCTCCAGATACTGTATCTGGGTGACCTCGCAGACGATGTACCACTTGTACCCGCGGACCAGGGTGCCGACGCATTTGTCGGGGACTGAGGGCTCGGCCGAAGTCAGGATCCCGCTCAGTCTGCTGAACGTGGCGTCCTCCAGCTGCGATACGGAAAAATCGCTGCCGTATCCGTCGTATTCCGAGAAATAGTACCCGGCTCCTATGGCCGATATGGTCTCCGTCCTTGCGCCGAGCTGCGTCTTCAGCGCCTCCCTTTCCCTTGTCAGCTCCGTGATCTGGCTTTCGATGCTTGTGTTCTCGCCGGTGAGTATCTCTTTTCTCTTCACCCCCAGGAGCACCGTCGATTTCAGCTTCCCGGCGCCGGAAAGATCCCCTTTCTCCGCCGATTCGCGGATGGCAAGGAAATCGTCGTAGATCTCCTGATCAGCGCTCTGGGCCGAATAGGTGTATCTGTTCTCTCCGCTGCTCTTTTCGAGCAGCTCTATCTGCGCGTCAAGCTCCGCCATGCGCCGCATGACCTCGGGGGAGTCGTTGGTGTATATCTCAGCTATCTTCTGTCCGGCGGAGACCTTGTCCCCGTTGCCCACGGCCCTGACGATGCCGCCGCCGGCCGATGAGGCGAAGACCGGGGTCTCGTCCCTGAATATGTACCCCTCCGTGGATTCCGTCTTGCTCACCGATTCCAGCACGGCGTCCGAGAGCTCTATCTGGGGCGAGAATTTTCCGAAGATGTAGTAGCAGGCGAAGACTATGGCCACGACGGCAGCGATGCAGACAAGTATTGTCGCACCGGTCCTGCCGAGATACTTTTTGTCATATCTTTCCGACAGCTTCACTTCTTCTCACCCCTTTCCCTTTATCTTATATTTTTAGTCGCAGTCAGAGCACGAACAGCTTCTCCTGCTTTATTTTCATCGTTCCTTCCCCGCACTGCAGGACCCTGCCCAGCGCGAAGAACCTGCCGTCTTCGAACAGCGTGACCAGGGACCCTTCCCCGGGCTCCGGTCCCGTATGTCCTATCTCCGGCTTCATTCCGTTCCTTATCTCTGCCGCCTGCTTCGGGTCCAGCCTGACGGCAGGCAGGTCTGCAAAGGCGGATTCCACGGGAAGGAGCGCGGCTGTCCTTTCCTCAGGGGCCATTCCCTCAAGCTCCTCCGCCGTCACCGACTGATCCAGGGTGTACGCCCCGGACGAGATCCTCTCTAGGGATCCCATCGCGGCCCCGCATCCCAGGGCCCTTCCTATGTCGGCGCACAGCGTCCTTATGTATGTTCCCTTGGAGCACTCCACGTACAGCCGGTAGGTGTCTTCCGAAAGCCTTACGGCCTCTATCTTGCCTATGCGGACCTTCCTTGGTTCCCTTTCGACCTCGATGCCCCGCCTCGCCAGGTCCACCAGCTTCCGCCCGTTCACTTTAAGCGCGGAATACATGGGCGGGATCTGGGTTATCTCTCCGGTGAACACCCCGATCTTCTCCAGCACCCGGTCCTCCCCGGGGATATCGTCAGACCGTGAAAGCACCGTCCCTGTCACGTCCTCGGTGTCCGTCTCAAGACCCAGCCGCATGGTGCACACGTAGGCCTTGTCATGTTCTGTCAGGTACTCCGAGGCCTTGACCGCCCTGCCCACGAGGATGACGAGCACCCCCGTCGCCATGGGATCGAGAGTCCCCGTATGGCCTATCTTCCTTGTGGAAAACAGTTTTCTGCACCGGCTGACCATGTCGTGGCTCGTGACTCCTGCGCACTTGTTGAGGACCAGGATGCCCATGGGTTCGGAAGAGAATTCACTGCTCATCCGGTGTCTTTTCCCTTTCCTCTTCTATCTTCTTTATGAGCGCCGATATCTCGGCGCCGCGCTTCATGCCCTCGTCCCTGACGAAGGTGATCTCCGGGGTCTGCCGAAGATTGATGGTCTCGGCCAGCCTCGACCTGAAGAAGGGCGCCGCGGACTTGAGTCCCTTTTTCAGCTCCTTCTCGTCGCATTCGCCGTATACCGAGTAATATATCTTCGCGTATTTAAGGTCCGCGGAGACGTCCGAGCCGGTGATGCTTATCATGGCTCCGGAGACCCTGGGATCCTTGACTTCCCGGATGATGCGGGCGCATTCCTCCGTGAAGGCCCCGTCGATCTTGTTCTTTCTGTATCCTGCCATTGGTCTTTCTCCCGTTATTTCAGATAATCCGGAAGGAACTCCGTGCTTATGCATCCGAGCACTATGTCCCGCGCCACCTCGTATGTCAGCGCCTGCCCGTAAATAGCGGGGCTTGCCAGACCGTGGGTCGATGCGATGTCAGCCGTGTACATGTCGAGGGGATACACCCTCGTGTTGTACCAGTTCCAGTCGTAGTAGATGACCGTTGGGGTAAGGAGCGGGTCCGTTATCTCATACTTTCCGCCCACCAGGGAGATGTCGAAGGACAGCATCCCTCCCACAAGGGTCATGGGTGAGGCCTGGCCGCAGGCGAAATTGCCCAGGGAGAATATGCACAGGGTCCTGTTCCCGTCTTTGCCCTCGATCCATTCCACGGGCTCGAGGCAGTGGGAGTGGTGCCCAAGTATCACAGTTGCCCCGTTGTCCGCTATCACCTGGGCGAGATGTCTCTGGTCCGGTATGGGATCATACGTATACTCTATGCCCCAGTGCATGGAGACTATGGTCATGTCGGCAATCTCCTTCGCCCGCTGCATGTCGGACACGATCCTGTCCTCGTCGATGTACGGGACCACCATCTCGGAACCGTACGGAAGGGTTATCCCGTTGGTGCCGTATGTGTACGACAGCCAGGCGATCCTGAGACCGTCGTATTCGGTGACCCTTATGTCGTCGTAGTCGTTCTGGTCGTAATGTCCGCCGAGAAGCGTGACAGGCTGCCTGTGCCAGAAGTCCAGCGTGCTCCTGTAGCCGCTCTCGCCCTTGTCAAGCTCATGGTTGTTGGCCATGTTCACGATGTCGTAGCCTATCTCCACAAGGTCGAGCCCCAGCTGCTGCGGGCAGTTGAAGCAGGGATAGCCCGAATAACCGAATTCCGCTCCGGCCATTACGGTCTCCTGGTTTATGAAGGCGATGTCAGCCTCTTCGATGTACGGCCGTATATACTCGTACATCGGCAGAAAATCGTATTCCTTGCCTGCCGCCGGGCCGCGGATGGCCGCGTCCATGTAGATGTTAGGATGTATCAGGTTGTCGCCGCAGGCGATCACGTGCAGAAGGACTCCGTCCACCGGCTCCACCTTGTCCGCGGTCTCTATCATCCTGTCCGGGATCAGCTTTTGCTCAGGCGGATAGGAAGGCGCATCCGTCTCCCTCCCCCGGGTGTCGTCCGCGCTCTCCTGCGTATCGGTCTGCTGAGGCACTGTCTCGCTGCACGCGGGCATCATGAGGACCGCCGTCATGAGCAGGACCGCCGCGGTCACCAAAGCGATCAAAAATCTGTATCTTGTCATTTTTCCTCCAGTCTGCGAGGGTCATAACCATTCCTCTTCATCTTAATATTATACCAAAGCGCCGGCGGTAATGCAATACGCGCGTTCCGCTGCACAACGGCATATGTAGTGAAAATCCCGCGGCATATCGCAAAATACAGTACAACACGCCGGGATTTTGTGATATAATGGTATTCGGAAAGATATCGGAAGAAAAAAGACCACCGGAGGACATCAATGTCTATTGTCAAGCTACTACACACAGGCGACATCCATCTCGACAGCCCGTTTTCCGGCCTGAGCCCCAGAAACGCGGAGATCCGCAGGAACGAGCTCAGGGCCTCCTTCACGTCGATGATGACCTATGCGAGGATGAACTCTGCCGACATGATACTTATCGCGGGGGACGTCTTCGACGGGGAATACATCACGGGGGAGACCCTCAGTCTCATGCAGAGCGAGTTCGAGAATTTCGGGAAGCCCGTCTTCATAGCCCCCGGCAACCACGACTGCGCGTCGTCTGCCAGCGTATGGCAGAAGAACGTGTTCCCGAAGAACGTCCATGTGTTCAGATCGGAGGAGCTCAGCTGCGTGAAGACCGAATCCCCCGAGGCCTGCGTATACGGATACGCGTTCTGCGGGCGGGAGATGACCGAAGTCCCCTTCAGGAACGCCGCGGTCGCCGACCCCGGGAAGATAAACATCCTCCTGGGCCACTGCGACATGGTGAGCCCGCGGCAGTCCAACAACTGCTGTCCCGCGACCCGGGACGACCTCGAGAACTTCGGGGCCGACTACTCCGCCCTGGGGCATATACACAACCCTCCGGAACCCGGTCCCGACGGCAAGTGGTGCTACTGCGGCTGCCTGGAGCCCCGCGGATTCGACGAAAGGGGCCCGAAGGGCGCCTGCATGGTGGAGATAAGGAAGGAGAACGGCATCTCCGAAGTCACGGTGAAAAGGGTGCGCTTCTCGAAGAAGAGGTATGAGACGGGCGAGCTCTCCGTGGAGGGGGCTTCTTCCATGAGCGAGGTCAGGGACATGATCTCGGACTTCATGGAGTCCTCGAAATACGGGGAGGACACCTTGCTGTCCCTTGACCTCACCGGGACCGTGTCCCCGTCCCTGGTGATAGACACGGAATCCCTGGAAGAGTCCGGGTTCCCCGTCTTCTCGCTCAGGGTGAGGGATCTCACGAGCCCGGAGATAGACGAGAAGGCACTTGAGAGCGACATAGGAATAAAGGGAGAGGTCTACAGACTGCTCTCCGAAAAACTGGATTCGGACGATCCGAGAGAAAAAGAGATCGCCTCCAGAGCCCTGAGATACGCCATCCGGGCGCTGGAAGACGGGACCGTGTGAGAGGAGGACGCCAATGATCATAAAATCGCTGCATATAATCGCGTTCGCCGGGGTACGGAACCGGGACATCACCCTCTCGAGCGGAGTCAACGTCATAGACGGAGCCAACGAGTCCGGCAAGTCCTCCATCGCCATGTTCATAAAGTTCATATTCTACGGTCTGTCGTCCAGATCCCCGAAGAACGAGCTTTCTGAGAGACAGCGGTACATGAACCGGGACACCATGAGGGCCGAGGGATTCATCATAGTGAGGACCTCGGAGGGTGTCCAGTACAGGCTCGAAAGGTCCCTTGATCCCACCCACGAAAAGATCCGCATAGTAAACCAGGCGACGGGGGACACCGTGAGCGACACGGATCCCGGGGAATACTTCTTCGGAGTCCCGGAGGAGATATTCACCGAGACATGCTTCGTGGCCCAGGCGTCTGCCGTCAGGCCGGCTCCGGCCAAGCTGGGGAGGACCGCTCCCCAGTCGTCAGCCATAGAGAACCTGCTCTCCTCCGCCGATGAGAACATAGACATCTCGCGGGCCATAAAGAAACTGGACGAATCCCGCCGGGAGCTGCTCCACAAGCGGGGAGAGGGCGGAGAGATCACCGAGCTCAGGAAGAAACGGGCGTCCCTTGAGACCGAACTGCAGGAAACCGTGGAAAGATCCGGGGAGATCGTATCCGCGGGCACTTCCCTTCAGGAGATCAGCCGCAGGATAACGGAGCTCGAGAAGTCCAAACAGAACTACGACAGCGTCTTCTCTGCCGTGGGCAAGCTGACGCTGAAGAAAAAGCTCGACGAGCTCGAGGACGCCGGCCGGGAGATCGGCGAGATCTCCGGGACCCTGAAGGAGCTCGATTCCTCGGTCCTGGGGAACGGGTTCGAGCAGAAGATACTCCGGGCCGAGGACGCCATCCTGGATTACGACGAAGCCTGCGCCCTTTACGCGAGCCACAACTTCGACGGGGTGGTGGACGTGGAAGACGGACCCGCGCCGGACTATGACGAGGCGGTCGAGCAGGTATACGACGCATCACACAGCTCCAAGATATGGTTCCGTCTCGGCTTTGGCTTCATAGCCGCGTTCATCATCTTCATCGCGGCCACGGTAGTGATGGTGCTCTTCAACACCGGAGCCGAGAAGATCACCCTGGCCATGAGCGCAGCGGCGCTCGCGCTCGCCGTTCTGTTCTTTATCCTTTATGTAGTCAAAAAGAAAAAACTCAACAGGCTCCTTAACGAATGGGATGTCTCGTCGGAGGATGAGATAGAAGCCGCGGTGGCCGAGCAGACTGACAGATTCAACTACAACCGGGAGATGAGCGGTCTCAGGTCCCGGATCAACGAGAACCTCGACGCGGCCCAGGTGAGGTACGGGGAAGCGGAGGAGACCATTGCCGAGCTGGCGGAAGCGGCGCAGATACAGCCTTCTGAAGACATATACCGGACCATCGAGGACCTGAAGGCCGTGGCGGCAGACATCGCCCGGGAGAGAGAGGCCATGCTGTCGAAGCTCAACAACCTGACCGGCCGTTCCGAGATCCTCTCGAAGCAGCTTGAGGATCTGGACCGGGCGAAGATCAGTGATGATTACAGCCGGGTCATGGAAACGAAAGCCGGACAGATGGCGGCGTCGGCCCTGAAGAGCAAAGAGACGCTGGTGAAGCTGAACGAAGCCAGGAAGGATACCGAGGATTCCCTCGCCGCCTTCCAGAAGAGGCGCGGCGAACTGGAACTCAGGCTTGCCCAGCTGGGCAGGCTCGGCAGGACACCTGACGAGATCGAGACCCTGATCCGCTCCCTCGACGACAGGATAGAGGAGCTGACCCTGCGGCATGAAGCCTTCGAGCTGGCGGCAGCGTCCATAACGAAAGCAGGCGAGAACGTCAGATACAGCATAATCCCGAAGATATCGGAAAGCGCCTCGAAGATCATATCGGCGGCCACCGAGAAGTACTCCACCATGTCTCTCGACAGCAGCTTCAGGTGCGGCATAGGCACCTCCGAAAGCACCGTAGCCTCCGATTTCCTCTCCCACGGCACCAGCGACCTTGCCTACATATCCCTTCGCCTCGCTCTGGCCGACGAGGTCTTCAGCGGGGAGAATCCCGTCGTGATCTTCGACGAGAGCTTCGCCCACATCGACAGCGAAAGGATCAGGAACATCCTGAGGATGCTGTCGGTCAAGGGCTCGGAATACCAGTTCGTCATATTCACCTGCAGGAACGAGGAGAAACAGGCTGCGGCGGCGCTGGACTGCAACCTGATCTCCCTGTGACCCCATACGATAGACCCGAAGACAAAGGGCTGCCGTTCTGAATGAATGAACCGCAGCCCTTTCCGTATTCCTTTTTTCTTTTATCTCAGCGCTCCGAGAGCTCTGTATGTGATGAGGATGGCCTGCTCTGTGGTCAGGTCTCCGCCCGGGTTGAACCTGCCCTGGCCCAC
>CACZSC010000213.1 GCA_902783755.1 uncultured Ruminococcus sp.
TGTTGCCGTGCCCCAGTTCCACCGAGTCGCACTTCACGATCGGCGTCATGACCTTCCCGGCTGGTCTTGCCCCCCTGTCGGTCGCGTGCCAGAGCCTCATACGGCTCCCGAGCTTCTCCATGTATTCCGCCGGAGATGCTCCTCCGTCGGCAAACCAGAAGCTGTCGAATTCGAAATTCACATATTCCGGATCCGTTTCTTCTATTAATATTTCATATGCCCTTTTCCCGCCTGCTCTAAGCAGCTCGCAGTTGTGGTTGTGGTAAAGAAGCTCCACGCCCTGCTCCTTCAGGCACCTGCCGCAGCTGTTCAACCGGGCCGCAAGGGATGTCACTTCCATGGGGTCAGTATAGTCGAATCTGTACATTCCCGTTATGACGGAATACTTCGCACCGAAGGACTTCGTCTCTTCCGCCACCACAGCAGGATCCCTTTCCAGGCTGCCGAGATCTGTATGAATGCTTGTGACGCAGAGCCCGGAATCCCTGATAAGTCCGTGCCAGTCGAGCTTCCCGCAGCTACCTACCGGCATCCCTGCCGCCTTCGTAAGCAACTTGACTGCGAAATTCATGGGATGGATCATGAATCCGTTCAGTTCTATCCCGTCGTATCCTGCCTTCGATATCCTGTCAAGGACACCCAGAGTCCTTTCCCTGCCGTTCATGACGCTGCCGAACATGATCTGCTGTACCGCTTTTTTCATATCGTTCCCCCGTTTTTTTCCTTATGGTCTTATTTTACTATGTGAAGTCTTCGGAAAATAGAATTTTCTTGATTTATATCAGTATTTTTTTGACGGGGAGCCGCCGTTTCGAAAACATGTCAATTTTATTCTATTTTGTGATATATTTTTTCTAATTTTTCCCTTTCGCGGGAGATATAATGGGAATGTACCCAAAACCAAACGATTTGCAGGAGGAGCCCCATGGAAGAAAACGTAAAAAGCCCGTACAGAAGAGCCAAGACATGGCATATCGCCCTCTCACAGATGACCGGAATAATGCAGATGGTATTCTACGTTCTGCTCGGTTATGCAGCGTATATCGGAAACCTCGGGTTTGCGATAGCCACAGGCCTCGTAGGGATTCTCATCACTCTGTCCAGAGTATTCGACAGTATTACCGACCCCATCATTGCGTATATCATCGAGAAATTCAATTCCAAACACGGAAAGCTGAGGATCTTTCTCTTCATCGGATGGTTCCTTATGGCGCTGTCCACTACGCTGATGTGCAACGTATTCGCAGGCAACTTCAGCTTCGGTCCCGATGAGACTTTCTCGAACCCTCTCGGCGTTCTGGTGTTCATCCTCATTTATGTCTTATATATAATCGGATACACCTTCACGAGCTGCACTGCCAATATGACGGGAAACATCCTGACCAATGACCCGAAACAGAGGCCTACTCTCGGAGTCTGGGCCACGATCTACTCGTACCTTTCCCCCATGATTGTATCCATGGTCATCGTTACAGCACTTCTTCCCAAATTCGGGACACCGTTCACACTTGAGAACGGCGGAACAGACTACAGCTTCACGCTTCCCGTATTCCAGTACGCGAACCTGATAGTAGTTGCTGTATCCTTCGTTGCGCTGATACTCACCTGCATAGGTCTCGCTCCATACGACAAGCCCGAAAACTTCGAAGGGATCAAGAAAAACACCAAGATAGGCTTCAGGGACATGCTCGCCCTGCTCAAGGGAAACAAAGAGCTCAGAAGATACATCGTGGCCGCAAGCTCTGACAAGCTGGCCCAGACCGTGGGTTCCCAGTCCGTCATCAGCGTAATGCTCTTCAGCATTATCCTCGGCAGCATGATAGGCTCTTCAATCGTTTCACTAATAGCCATGCTCCCGTCAATCATCTTTGCCATCATCGGTGCGAAAATGGCCGGCAAACAGGGCAACAAGAAAGTGATGGTCAGATGGTCCTGGATCCTGATATTCTGGAATATCGCTTTTGCCGCATTCATAATCCTGGTCCCTGAAAAGAGCGCATCCCACATCGGGATCTCCCTCATCCTGTTCTTCCTGCTCATGCTCGGGAACAACGCCCTCAAGATGATAGTCAGCACATCCACCAACGCCATGAGAATGGATATCGTAGACTACGAGCTGTACAGATCCGGCAAGTACCTGCCCGCGACTGTAAGCGCTGTGTATTCATTCATCGACAAGCTCATCAGCGCACTGGCTCCCATGCTCGCGACCCTGATAATTGGCATAGTGGGATATACCGGATCAAGGATCCCCCTTGCTTCCGATGAATGCACGATCGGGATCAGGATCATCACCGCATGTCTCTTCTGCGTGCTTCCCATCATCGGGTGGGTGTGCACCATCCTTGCCATGAAGAAATTCTCCCTCACCAAAGAGGAAATGGAAAGGATACAGCTGGAGATAGCTGAAAAGAAGGAAGAAGCCCTCCTGGCTGAAAGCACAGTTTCGGCAGAGAAAGCCGAATAAGACTAAAAATTATGAAAGAAAGGAAATCCAGGCACGACAGCGGATTTCCTTTCTTTGGTCTATTCTTTCCTTCACCTGTTTCCCGGGACCGATGCTCTGTAGTCCCTCGGTGTCTTTCCGGTGATCTTCTTGAACACCTTCGTGAAGTAGTTGTTGTCATAGTAGCCCACGGTATTCGATATCTGTCCGACGGGCATGTCCGTGGTCTCAAGGTAACGTACTGCGTTGGCGATCCTTATCTTCTCGAGAAACTCCTTGAATCCCTTTCCCATCTCATTCTTGAAAGTACGGGAAAGATGGCTCGTGTTTATGCTGAACCTCCTGGCGATCTCAGGCAGGGTCAGTTCACTGTTATAGTGTAGCACGATATACTCCGCCACCTTCTTCACGAACGGCGAACAGTCCGGGATATGGGTCAGATGTTCCCGTACTGCAGACGCCATCTCCAGCTGGAATGATTCCACCAGGCGCTCCGATTCCTGAAGCGACACGGCGTCCCGCATCAGATGGGTATACTTTGACATGATCCCGTCGATGACGACCACGCTGAGCCCTGATCTCACCGCAGCCATTCTGGCCATCGCCCTCAGGGACGCCATCGCCTCCTTAGGATGGGTAGAGAAATACTCCATCTCTATGGCTGAACGGTTGAGTGCCTTCATCCGTTTTATGGATGCCTTCAGGTCATCCACGAGGCCGTGCTCAATCTTGAAAATGAGGTCGTTCTCCACCTCGTACTTTCTGTATATGTTCTCATATACCTCGTCTCCGTCATCCCTGTGGGCTGATACGAGGGACGGTGTCTCAAAGTTGTTCGTCTTGACAAAATCGTAGCTTACGATAGCGTCGGACGAAAGAGCTGAGATGCACGATGACGCAATATCGCATATGTTCTGCGTATCAAGGACCGCGCAGCTTGAATACTGGGTCTTCAGTATGTTGAGATAATAGCCCGGTATCCGGTTCGCGATCATCCTGCGGGTTATCTCGTTCTCGTCGATCACCCGTTTAAGGTACGGCCCTATTACGATACAGCCGTCTTCGCATCTGAACATGAGGAGCCTCTCCCCCATCGTGTTGATAAGCTCGTAGAACGTCTTTTCGTTCATGGAGCCCGTAAACCCCGAAAGATAATCCGCCGTAAATTCTTCAAACAGATTGTTGGGATTGATTTTTCCCTGCAGGGAACCCAGATCTTTCGGAGATGACGCGAGGAAGACATCCGCAGACAGAAGCTTATTGAGCAAAGATATAAGTATCTTCGTGTCCATACCATCAATTTACAAAAAAATTCTACTTTTGTCAATATTTTTCTATTTTATTAATTTTGAAACGGATCAAAACATGAGAAAAACCGAAAACCTGAATACCGGCTGGTATTTTTCAAGATCAAAAGTCGATGCAGCCGGCATCGACATCCGGGGCTTCGAGCCTGTCTCCGTCCCACACACCTGGAACGCTGAAGACGGCGCCGACGGTGGCGGAGACTACTGGCGCGGCACATGCACATATTTCAGGGATCTCCCGGACATATCCCCTGCAGAAGGCGAAAGGGTATTCCTCGAGTTCCGCGGTGTCGCCATGTCGGCCGAAGTGTACCTCAACGGAGCGAAGCTGTGCGAGCATAAAGGCGGATATTCGACATTCCGGGCAGATATAACGGACCACCTGTCAGCGGATAACAGGCTTGTGGTATATGCCGACAACAGCCCTCGCCGAGACGTTTACCCGCAGAAAGCGGATTTCACTTTCTTCGGCGGGATCTACAGAGACGTAAGTCTCATCACGGTGCCGGCCGCTCACTTCGATCTCGGTTACTGGGGAGGTCCGGGCATAAAGGTCACTCCCCGCACGGACGGGACAGTCGATGTCGAATCGTATCTGGTGAACAGCGACGGAGAAACCGTGGAATACGAGATCTTCGATCATAAAGGCCAGTCGGTGTCAAGAGGTTCGTCTCCTGTCATTGGAGGAAAATCGTCCGCTGCCCTTTTTATCAGTGACGTACACCTGTGGGGCGGAGTGGATGATCCGTATCTGTACACCCTGAGGGCTGCCGCGGGAAACGATATGATAGAGACGCGCTTCGGCGTCAGGGAGTTCATGGTGGATCCGGAAAAAGGATTTTTCCTCAACGGCAAACACTATGACCTTATCGGTGTATCAAGGCACCAGGACCGGGAGGGAGCCGGATATGCCCTGACCCGGGAAATGCACCTTGAAGATCTGGAAATGATCAGGGAAACAGGCGCGACGAGCATCCGTCTCGCCCATTACCAGCATGACAGCTACGTCTATGATCTTGCCGACGAGATGGGGTTCATAGTATGGGCAGAGATACCGTATATCAGCGAGCACATGGACGAGGCATGTGAAAACACACTGTCTCAGATGAAGGAACTGATCATCCAGAACTACAACCATCCGTCCATCATATGCTGGGGTCTCTCAAACGAGATAACAGTGGTAGGAGGGATGTCCCGCTCCTGCTATGAGAACCACAGGCGGCTCAACGACCTGTGCCACGAGCTTGACGGAACCAGATACACAACGATGGCAAACCTGTTCCTGCTTGAACCTGATTCTCCTCTTGTCACACTGCCTGACCTGAGATCCTACAATCTCTACTACGGGTGGTATGTGGGGGATGTGGAAGAAACGGAAAAATGGCTGGATGATTTCCACAAAGCCCATCCGGATCTGGCGATAGGGCTCTCGGAATTCGGCGCTGACGCCAACCCTTCCTACCAGTCTTCGCATCCCGAGAAGGGAGACTATACCGAGACATATCAGGCCGAATACCACGAGCATCTGCTAGAAATGAGGATGTCCCGCCCCTGGATCTGGGCCATGCATGCATGGAACATGTTCGATTTTGCAGCAGACGCCAGAGATGAAGGCGGAGTGCCGGGCCGCAACCAGAAGGGGCTCGTCACGTATGACAGGAAA
>CACZSC010000214.1 GCA_902783755.1 uncultured Ruminococcus sp.
TACGGCGGTATCGATAAGAAGACAAATAAGGTGATACTCAAATACGCCAACGAAGCTGTTTATCCAGGAAAGAGGATCCTGGTCAATGAACTGACCTTACGTGGAGTAGTCAGTCATATCATCAGAGATCTTCGCCCCAGCTCCGATGTCTCATGACGTGTATATCACCGAAAGCGATCACCTTATGCAGTGGCTCTGTTTGGGCGTGACGGTGGCTCTGTTTCACCGTTAAGGTGGCTCTCTCATGGCGTTATTTACACCGGATTTTTACAACATAAGCGATTTTATGTTTCCCGGAGATATTTTTGAATTACGCGCATCATAGTTATACGTATTGACATAATACGCATTTTGCAGTATAATAAAAAGTGTTAGGAGGATATCATGCCGAAACGTCCGAAGGAAATGGAAAGAGAGATCCTCAACGACGGATGGATCCTGAAAAGCCAGGTCGGATCTCACAGGCAATATGTACACCCTACAAAACCCGGAAAGGTAACGATACCCTTTCACACCAAAGAACTGCCGAAAGCTGTAGAAAAATCGATCAGAAAGCAGGCAGGTCTTGAATAGAGTTGTAAGCTCTCGATAAAAAGGAGGATCAACGATATGTTATCAATTTATCCCGCATGCTTCTTCAAAGAGGATAACGGGTATTCAGTCATATTTCCCGACCTTAACTGGCTTGCGACCTGCGGAAAGTCAGAGAGGGATGCCATGAGCATGGCTGTAGAGTGCCTTGCTGGATACCTTTTTTCATTAGAAAGAGATGGCGAACAGTTTCCAGAGCCTTCAGCCATATGTGATATTTCCATTGAAGATATTGCTAAGGAGCTTGACGTTGAATCTGAAAATTCATTCGTCAGCATGGTAGCCGTCGATGTTTCTGATTATGCCCGGAATCATTTTGAAAAATCCGTCAGAAAGACACTTACTATACCTGCCTGGTTGAATACTGCTGCATCTGAAAAGCATATAAACTTCTCACACACGCTCCAGGAAGCACTTATCGCAAAACTAAAATCATAGAACTTAACAAGCGAATAACACAAAAACAAACAGCGGTGAAACGCAAGGATCAAGATCCCCGGTTCATCGCTGTTTTCCTTATTTTTTACGCTTTCTTGTAGCTTCTTATGATGAGCCTCTCGCGGCTGTCCAGCAGCCTTATATACCCCGGATGCTCCCTCGTGAAGACCATCTCGGCGCTCCGGATGGCCTCGGAGAGATAGGAATCGGCCGTTCCGATGTCACCCAGCTTCTCGTAGCACAGGGAGAGCCATTCAAGCATCGATATGACGCGCGGTTCGGTCTTCTTGAAGGACTTCATGTAGGTTCTGAGGGCTTCCTTCAGCGATACCGCGGCATCCTCGTAGTTCCCCTTCTCGAATTCCAGCCGCCCGAGATATCTGTGGAAAGCCCCGAGGTCGGTCTCGGCGTCCCCGCCGGACGCTATGTACCTGAGTATCGTCTCATGATACCTTTCGAGGCACTTCCCCGCTTCCTCGAACTCTCCGTTCTCGATATGTATGCGGAAGTATTCTCTCGAAACGCATTCGGTCTGATACCGTATATACTCGAAAGACTGGTCGGAGGCCTCGGAATACAACTCGAGCATCTTCTCACCGTATCCGGTCGCCCTGTCGAGATATTCCTTCGCCTTGCTGAGATCCTCCGGATCCCTGGTCTGCGTGTAGAGATGATAGTAGGTGTTGCCGCAGCTCTGTATGATCGAGTGGGACTCGCCGGAACCGTAGCTCGGGTTCTCAAGGAACCAGTCCGCGGCCGTCCTGTAATACGACAGCGCTTTTGAATAGTATCCGTAGCTGCTGTTCTTCCATCCGAGACGGTTTAAGACCAGCATCGCTTCCGTGCTCTGCTCCCCGTAATAACCCGACGCGAACTTGTAAAGACGGTTCAGCAGCCCTATCGCCTCATCGTATGGGGCCTCGTAGTTGAACATCACCGAGATATTCGTGAACGCGGGGAAATTCTCATGTGTTATCTCCGGGAGCGCCTTCACGACGTTCCTGAAGCACTCGGTCATCTCGCTCTTCACTTCTTCCGGCATGTCCCACATGATGGGTATGGCGTCCTCGCCCACCAGAGTGCATCTTCTGATGAATCCGCCGCATTTCTCATAGTCCGGCCTGTAGTCTTCCAGTATGATCTGCCGGATGATCGGGTGAAGGCCGATCTTCGAGTCAGCCCTTTCCTTTACGAAGCCGAGATCTATAAGGTTGTCGAGGATGCTGTCCCAGTAAAGTTCCGTGTCGCCCTCACGTCTTATCCATCTGTCGAAGGTGCCGTTGTATCTTATCCCGGACTGTGGCATCAGGGCCATGCAGCGGAGGAAGAGCATGTCATCCTCACTGAGATCCGAGATCCTGAAGATGCCCTTTATCCTCATGACGGAATCTTCCTGTTCTCGTCCCGTCACGTCACCGAGGACTTCCGTAATATTCCTCTCACCGAGCACGTCGAGCATGTTTCTGACCGAGGTTATGCGCCTTGAGTGCTTCATGTGCTTCGCTATAAGCTCGATCGTCAGAGTGTGCCTGCCGGCCCATTCGAAGAGTTCGGGAAGATCCGGGTCGTCTTGCGTTATCCCTCTTTTCTCTCCTCCGAAATACATGATGAAGAGCTTCCTGAGGGATCCGTCGTCAAGCTCGCCCACGGGAACGGTCTTGTACCGGTACTGGGGATTTCTCGTAGTCGCTATGACCCTGTACGGGCAGCTGTCCGTCAGCGGTCGGAACAAGGGGTCTTTGTCCGCGTCCCTGTTGAAGTTGTCTATGATGATCAGGGTGTCTCCCCCGCATATGTCCTTCATGACGGCTATCTTGTCAAGCGCGTATTCGCTGTCCGACTGGAGCACGTCCCTGCCGTCCAGGCTTCTGTACCTGCGGGCCATGCCCCTTATCCTGAACAGATCGTCTTTCGCGATGAGGGCCGCAAGGCTGCCGTTCTCGTCGTCGTATTCGGCGAACACGACTTTGCCATAACCGTCTTCCCCGCCCCTGTGCCTGTAGTAGTACTGTTTGGCGATCTCCGATTTTCCAATGCCGCCGATACCTCTGAGGAACACGGTGCCGTGTTTTCCGAAAGCGTCATGTATCTTAACGAAAAGATCGTCCCTGCCGACGAATATGTCGTCAGCGTCCGGAGCGACGGAAGTGGAGATGAGCTCGTATCTCTTCTTTCCCTCGTTCTTTCTGAACTCGTTTATGTTCTCATATGTTCCGGGGATATCGTCCCCGAAGGTGTATCCTGCAAGAAGGGCAAGGGACGCGCTGAGCTGGTCCCTTCTCTCTTTTCCGATCTTTTTGCCCGATCTGCTTATGTGGAGGACCGGGTTGCACACGCTCTGGACGGTCTTGAGGATGTTCAGAACGTCCGTATGGTAGTGCCCTTCCGTGGGTTCCGATTCCATTCTGTGGTTCGACGAGAATTCCTTTATGTAGTCGTCGAGCACCGTCTTGCCGAACTTACGCCCTTTCTTAAGA
>CACZSC010000215.1 GCA_902783755.1 uncultured Ruminococcus sp.
ATAATACTGCACTGCGACATGAACAACTTCTACGCCAGCGTCGAGTGCATGAACGACCCTACCCTCAGGAACAGGCCTGTTGCCGTGTGCGGATCAGTTGAGATGCGGCACGGCATAGTCCTGGCGAAGAACTACAACGCGAAGGCCTACGGTGTGAAGACCGGGGACGTCATATGGAAGGCAAGGCAGAAATGCCCGGACCTCGTGGTGGTGGAGCCCCATTACGACCAGTACATGAAGTTCTCGAAGCTGGCCAGGGAGATATATGAAAGATATACGGACAGGATCGAGCCCTTCGGCATGGACGAATGCTGGCTGGATCTCTCAGGCTCCGCCGTCCCCGTGGACGGAAAGAAGACGGCCGACGAGATAAGACGGACCGTGAAGTTCGAGCTGGGGCTCACCATATCCGTGGGGGTCAGCTTCAACAAGGTGTTCGCAAAGCTGGGCTCCGACATGAAGAAGCCCGACGCCACCACGGTGATCCCGTACCGTAACTTCAGAAAGACCGTATGGCCCCTTCCTGTCACTGACCTTCTGGGAGTGGGACGGGCGGCGGGAGACCTGCTGTGCTTCTACGGGTTCACCACCATAGGGGACCTGGCGGAAGCTCCCGACAGGTTCCTTTCGGACAAGCTCGGGAAGAACGGTCTGGCACTGAAGGCCTTCGCCAACGGCGAGGACACCTCCTCGGTGAAGCCCTCCGACTACATATCCCCCGTGAAGAGCGTGGGGCACGGGGTCACGGGCAAGGAGGACCTCATGAACAACGAGGAGGTCTGGAAGCTGATGCTGGAGCTGGTCCAGGAGGTGGGCCACAAGCTGCGCCAGCACGGAAAGCTCGCGTCCGGGATCTCCGTGGGAGTACGGGACACCAAACTCAGGTGCTGCGAGTTCCAGAGCAAGCTCCCTCTCCCCACCCACAGCCCCATGTATCTGGCGAGGTCCGCCTATTCCCTGTTCACGAGAAGATACGAATGGGCCCTTCCCATAAGATCACTGACCGTCCGGGCCATAGATCTCATAGAGGACGATTCGGACATACAGACTGACATATTCACGGATCCGTATTATATCGAAAAGAGAGAAAAGCTGGACAGCTCCATAGAGGAGCTGAGGGAAAGGTTCGGCGACGGGATCGTGAGGAACGCGGTGCTGCTCGGAGGCACCAAGATGCCGGAGGACCGTGAGATGCAGATCATCATGCCCGCCGGCGCGTTCGTTTGATTTGGAAAAATACATGAAGAAAAGGAGACATACATTATGGCAGAAAAGGCATACGTGGACGTTGCCCTCACCGTGGACCGGGAGGGACGGGTGCGTCCTAAAAAGATAGGCTGGCACGATCCCGGGGGCGAGATAATCACATACAGCATCGACAGGCTGAAGCACGTCTGCAGGGCCGCCTCCACCAGAGTCGGGGGATGCGGCATTAGATACACCGTCATGATCAACGGAAGGGAGACCTATCTCTTCGAGGAGGACGGAAGATGGTTCGTGGAGGCGGAGACATGCTGATATCAAGGAAGGAGATAGGAGAACTGGCCCGCCAGCTTCTGGACAGATACTACAGCCGGTACGACATAGGCCGCTCGTACCAGGGATGGCCAATGCTGCTGCCTCTCGACATAGACAGATTTGTGACTCAGTTCCTTGGCCTGAAGGTAAGGTATGAGAAACTGTCGGAAAGCCGCGACATACGCGGTATCACAGCCTTCAGGGACACTGAATACATCGTGAACCTCAGTGACGGGCAGCATGTCATAAAGCTGAAGGAGGCTGAGATAGTTCTGGCGGATTATCTCGACAGGGGCAGAAAGAAACCGACCATAGATTTCATGAGAAGGTTCACCCTGGCCCATGAGTGCGCCCACCAGATACTCGATTTCATAGGCTGCGGGCCCTACAGTTCGGGAAACACCATGGCGGACGTAAGTTCCGTGGTGCTGAGAGCCACGAATCTCAGTAACTTCAACGATCCCGGAGAATGGCAGGCCAACGCCCTGGCGGCGGAACTTCTTCTGCCGAAGGACCAGGTGGAGTTCGCAGTATGGTACTTCAGAGGAGGAAGAAATGTCAAACTCACGGGAGTGGGAGAGCTTGCGGGCGAGGACCGTGATCTTGTAATGGACATATCGAAAGTGTTCGGCGCATCAAGGACCTGCACATACTACAGGCTGCAGGAACTGGGGTATCTGCAGGAAAAGAAGCCCGCTGCCGAAAGATTCGACAGAACTGAGGTGTACGCCATATCATGAGAAAAAATGAAGTCAAGGTCAGAGAGATCCCGGAAGATCTCTCTGCAAAGCTGGACGAAGCCCTTGAGGCCATAAGAGGCCAGAAGAAAAGATTCATCAAATGTCCCTTCTGCCAGAGGAACACCATCGCGGTGTTCGACGATGCCAGGGGACATGTGGAGGCCAAATGCCCGAGATGCGGACGCATCAGCGTATTCGATACTTTCAGGATGCACAGAAGCGTGAATAAGACAGTAAGGTTTACATACTGAGATTTAAATAATATCAACTGAATACTGAAGCATAGCTGAGCTCCGGAGCCGCCTTAGGCGAGTCATCCAATGCCGTGTGCGTGAGATACGATATACTGTCCGGTATACCGTTTATCCCCATACGGCGATGACTCACCCGCACGCGGCTCTTTTTCTCCCTCAAAGCGGATTTCCGGGCAGGGATACCGAAAGGAGAAATATATAAATGAACGTCAGCGACAGAGAGTACATCATAAGGAACGAGAACGGAAGGTACTACGCTTTCGTAAAAAGGACCGGGGAGAAATGTGAGATATCGGAGGAGGTGGCGAAGGCCATCACGGGTTTCGATAACGCGGAAAAGTACAGAGAGAAAGTGGATCGCAGCACCCTCATATACATCGAGGACCTGGCGGGAGACGAAGACGAGGACGATGAGAACATAGGGACCGACAAGTGCGCCTGGCTCAGGTACGATGACAGAGTCTTCGATGACGTAAACGACGATAGGGATCAGTACGCAGAGCTGCTCGACTACATATGGAGAGCCATACCGGAGAAATACCACCAGCTTTTCCTCATAATGTACGGCGGGGAGCACAACACGAGGCAGATCAGCAAGAGGATGGGGCTCAGCTACAATACGACACTATACCGTATAAGATCAATGAAGGAGATAATATTGAAGGCAATAAGGAAACGGTGGAACGTGAGTCCCTCACTGAACTGCGCAAAAAAATAACAGAGGCACCTCTTTGTGAAGTGCCTCTGTGATCCGTCCCGCAGGACGGTGTTATGGGTTTTCCTTACTGAGCGTAGTAAGCCTGGAGATTTGCGATATCTTCAGATGTTGCCACGCCCGTGAAAGCGAGGGCATCGTCCATCAGGCCGGGAACTCTGTCATAGTTATCGGTAAAGTCGTTACCGTATCTGATGTTTCCGGCGCCGTTCCATGCCGCATCACCGAACTGGGAGTCGACTGTGTACCATTCAAGAGCACCGAAGTTGACGGAGACACCGACTTTGTTGTTGTCTCTGTCGACGGTGAA
>CACZSC010000216.1 GCA_902783755.1 uncultured Ruminococcus sp.
TATTCCGGCATGCCAGCCGCAACGAAGAACCGGTACGGGAAGGGCACAGCGTACTACCAGGCCTTCAGGGACGACGGGACCTTCGCCGGTGAATGGCTCTCCCTGATACTGGAGGAGGCCGGGATAGAAGGCAACGTCCCGGAATGGAACGGGCTTCCCCGGGGGGTCACGGCCCATACCAGAGAGAGCGGGGATGACCTGTACCTGTTCTGCGGAAACTATTACGGCGCCCCGGCGGAGGAGCTCAGGCTGGGCAGGACGTACACCGACATGCTGACAGGGGAAAAGGCGGATTCTGTCCGTCTGGGACCCTACGGGCTGGCGGTGTTCAAGGCTGAAAAAGGCGGCCCGGAAGTTTGACACCGGGCGGTGCGATATGGTAAAATTACAGGCGAAAGCAAACGATATTTGGAGTGGATTTTTTTGATGAAGAACAGTACGCCAAAGTACAACGATCAGTCGATAACCGCGCTCAAGGGCGCTGACAGGGTAAGGAAGAGACCGGCCGTCATCTTCGGCTCGGACGGGCTCGAGGGGGCCGAGCATTCGGTCTTCGAGATCCTCTCGAACTCCGTGGACGAGGCCAGGGAAGGCTACGGCACCGTCATCAACATAACCGCGTTCTCGGACAGATCCATCGAGATCGAGGACTTCGGGCGCGGCGTGCCCCTCGGATGGAACGAGAAGGAAAAGAGATGGAACTGGGAACTGGTCTACGCGGAGCTGTACGCCGGCGGCAAGTACGACAACAACTCCGAGGGATCGGCCTATGAGTATTCCCTGGGTCTGAACGGCCTGGGCGCCTGCGCGACCCAGTATTCCAGCGAATACTTCGAGGTGAAGTCATACAACGGCGCCGAGCTGTCGGAGATCTCCTTCAAGAAGGGCAACGCCGTCACCAAGCTGCGGGTGCGTCCCCTCGAGAAGAAGGAGAAAAGGACCGGCACCGTCATAAGATGGAGACCGGACCTCAAGGTTTTTACCGACATAGACATACCACGGGAGTACTACGAGAGCATGCTGAAGAGGCAGGCCTTCGTCAACTCGGGCATCCGCTTCGTCTTCAAATGGCAGCTGCCGAACGGGAGATTCGATACTGAGGAGTTCTACTACGAGAACGGCATCACGGACTACGTGTCCGAGATCGCCGGTGAGAACGCGGAGACCAAGATCGCGAAGTTCCACCTGGACACCAAGGGCAGGGACCGCGAGGACATGAAGGACTACAAGCTCATCGCGGACATCGCCTTCACCATGGCGAAGACCGTGGACGACGATTCCCAGAGGCTCCAGTACTACCACAACTCCAGCTGGCTGGAGCACGGAGGCTCTCCGGAGAAGGCCGTGAAGAGTGCCTTCACCTACGCCATAGACCGGCGGCTCGCCAATATGGGCAAATACAACAAGAACGAGAAGCGCATCTCCTTCTCCGACATAGAGGAGTGCCTGGTCCTGGTGACCAGCAGCTTCTCCACCCAGACGTCCTACGCCAACCAGACGAAGAAGGCCATCACCAACACCTTCATCGCCGACGCCATGAACGAGTTTTTGCGGCAGCAGCTCGAGTACTTCTTCGCCGAGAACCCCGTGGACGCGGACAGGCTCTGCGCCCAGGTCCTCATAAACAAGAGGTCCCGTGAGCACGCCGAGACCCAGAGGCTGGATCTGAAGAAGAAGCTCCAGACCAGCACCGACGTGACCAGCCGCGTGGAGAAGTTCGTGGCCTGCAGGTCCAAGGACCCGGAAAGGCGGGAGGTCTACATAGTGGAGGGCGACTCGGCCATGTCGTCCTGCCGCACCGCGAGGAACGCGGAATACCAGGCCATAATCCCCGTCCGGGGCAAGACCCTGAACTGCGTCAAGGCCACCTATGACAAGATATTCAAGAACGAGATCATCCTCGACCTGCTCAGGGTCATAGGCTGCGGGGTCGAGATACAGACCAAGCACAAGGCCGACATGGTGCCTTTCGACATCAACAGCCTGAGATGGTCCAAGATCATAATATGCACCGATGCCGACGAGGACGGGTTCCAGATCAGGACCCTGCTCCTCACCATGTTCTACCGCCTGCTGCCGACGCTCCTGAAGGAGGGAAAGGTGTACATCGCGGAATCCCCGCTCTATGAGATCACCCCCTCGAAGGGCGAGATTGAATTCGCCTACAACGAGAACGAGAAGGCCGAGATCACGGGCCGGATGGAATCGAAGAACATCAGGTACACCCTGCAGAGATCCAAGGGACTGGGCGAGAACGACCCCAAGATGATGTGGCAGACCACCATGAACCCGGCCACGAGAAGGCTCATAAGGATAACGCCCGCCGAGGCCGAGGCCACGGCCAGGATGTTCGACATAATGCTGGGCGACGATCTCGCGGGACGGAAGAACTTCATAACGCTCCACGGCGCGGAATACCTGAAGGACGCCGACATATGACGGAGCTTTCTGTGATCTATTCCGATCAGGACTACGCGGTGGTGATAAA
>CACZSC010000217.1 GCA_902783755.1 uncultured Ruminococcus sp.
GACGGATATATGATGACAGACAAAGAGGAGACTCTGTACATGGAGACCTCCATCCTGAACGTCAGCAGGCTCAGAGAGGCCAAGATAGCCTTCGGAGGACCTGCTGAAGGGGATACGGTGCGTGATGAGTTCAGGAAAGCCATGGATGATTATGTGACCCTGCTTACCGAATACTACGCATTCTTCGATGCGGTGAGGGACGGCTCTGACAGCACGATGCAGTTCACCACCTATCTGGCTGTATTCAATGAGATCAACACGCGCTTCAGCAACCTGCTGCCCGAAACGAAAGCGGAAGCTGATCTCAATCTGGAGACCCTGGCCAAGCTCAAGGGCATGGTCGAAGAGCACAGGAAATAAGGAAGAAAACAAAAACTACAAATATATTCGGAGGAAATTATGATCAAGCTCACGCCCCCAATGGGATGGAATTCCTGGAACACTTTCGGATCGGAGATCGATGAGAAGCTCATTATGGAAACGGCCGATGTAATGGCAGAGTCCGGACTCCTGGAATGCGGATACGACTATCTGGTGATCGACGACTGCTGGTCCCTTAGAAAGAGAGACGAAAACTACAAACTGGTCCCGGATCCCGAGAAATTCCCTCACGGCATGAAATACGTGGCTGACTACGTCCATTCAAAGGGACTGAAGTTCGGCATGTACTCCTGCGACGGATACAAGACCTGCGCGGGATTCCCGTCTTCCTACCAGTACGAATTCATCGACGCCGAGACCTTCGCGTCCTGGGGAGTCGACTATCTCAAATACGACAACTGCTACAAGCCGGTGACGGTGCCCGGAAAGCTCCTGTACCACAAGATGGGACTGGCCCTCGAGAACTGCGGCAGGGACATCATGTTCTCCGCCTGCAACTGGGGCGTAGAGAACGTCCAGGAATGGATCAAGGAGACCGGAGCGCACCTCTGGAGATCCACCGGTGACATCCACGACAACTGGGAATCAATCAAGGACCTCACCCATCAGCAGATAGCCCTGCAGCCTTACAACGGACTGGGATGCTTCAACGACATGGACATGCTGGTTGTAGGCATGAACGGAAAGGGGAACGTGGGATTCGGCGGATGCACGTATGACGAGTACAGGACCCACTTCGCGCTCTGGTGCCTGCTCAATTCTCCACTCATGATCGGATGCGACATCAGGATCATGACACCCGAGACGAAGGCGATCCTCATGAACAAGGAGCTTATCGCCATCAACCAGGATCCCGCAGGCCGCCAGCCCTGCATGCTCATGGGAAGCAAGGACGGCCCAAAGGAGCAGACATACGTCTGGTACAAGCATCTTGAAGGCGGAGACCTGGCGATCGGCTTGTTCAACATGTCTGACAATCCCTCATATCCGTGGGTCGGCTTCGAGCAGCTGGGCGTGGACCACACCTCCGGCAAGGACCTGAAGATAAGGGACGTCATGAACCACAGAGACCTTGGCATCTACCACGACATGTTCTCGACGGGGCTCGAGCCCCACTGCTGCAAGGTGTTCAGATGCACACTGGTGCCGGCTGACGGGAATTACAATATTTCCTTCATAAACGGCTGATCAGTTTCGCGCATGGACGGGCATTGCAGCAAATGCGGCAGGGAACTGACCCAGGATGAGATCGGGGCCAGCCGCAAGTTCATAAACAAGGGTACCACCGAGTTCTTCTGCCTCGACTGCCTGGCTGAAAGGTTCAAGGTCACAAGGGAGCTCATCGAGGAAAAGATAGAATACCTGAGGCAGCACGGCTGCACTCTGTTCCCGAAGAAATGAGAAAAAAGGCCATCGCAGGCACGGAAAAACCGGCTGCGGTGGCCATATTATTCGTATGGCTGAACTCTTAGAAAAGAGTGTGCGAATCCCCGAAAAGATCTATACACTTGAAAAATCAGACGTTCTGAGGTACAATAATCTCCAGGAGCAGGAGCGCCGTCCGGGATAAGATGACCGGAGATAACTCCTGTGTTGTTTTTTCCCGATTACTTTACGACGATCTAAGTGAGGCATTATGAGCAATTTTGAGACCCTTAGGGAAATAGGCGAGAAGTTCAGACTGGAAGGCGAGCTTTATTCAGTCGACGTGATCACCAACGGAAACATCAACAGCACTTACAAAGTCACATACAGGAAAGGCAGCGACTACCTGAAGTCGTATATCTTCCAGAGAGTTAATACCGGAGTATTTCACAATCCCATTGACATCATGGAAAACATCGACAAGGTCACCACATACATGCGGGAGCATTTTCCGAACGATGTCTGTCTTCATTTCCACCA
>CACZSC010000218.1 GCA_902783755.1 uncultured Ruminococcus sp.
GCCCTGGAACGGCTCTTCGCCAGCCCGGATTCCCTGAGATATGTATCAAGTCTCGTCATTTCTTCCTTGACAGCAGCCATACCGCCAGGTCGCACAGGTTCTTGCTGTTCTCATATCCCGAGATGACTTCCACGGCCAGGAGCGTGAGCAGTGTCTCCTCGTCCTCGGCCTCGCTCATGGACATGAACGAGAGCACCGTCTTCCGGTCGTTCTTCTCGTCAGTGCCTGCGGTCTTCCCGAGGGTGGCAGTGTCGCCCTTCACGTCAAGTATGTCGTCGTGTATCTGGAACGCCAGTCCTATGGCGTCGGCGTACTTCTTTATGTTCTCCGTATCCCTGGAGCTGGGGCTCTCCACTGCCGCGAAATACCCGAGGAGGCACGCGGCCTTTATGAGACAGCTGGTCTTTCTCAGAAATATCTTCTTAAGGTCCGAATAGCTCTCCGCAGCGTTCTTTAGGTCCAGGGTCTGGCCTTCCATCATCCCCATGACCCCCGCCTCGTGGGCAAGCGTCGCCACGGCGTACCTGACCGCCTTGTGGCTCACATACCGGTTTGAAGCGCACAGTTCAAAGGCGAAGGTGAGCAGCGCGTCCCCCGCGAGGAGAGCTCCCGCCTCTCCGTATTTCACGTGGCAGGAGGGCTTTCCCCTGCGCAGCACGTCATCGTCCATGCAGGGCATGTCGTCATGGATCAGTGACGAGGCATGGATGCATTCGAGGGCGCAGGCAAACGGAAGGGCCGCATCCTCGGAACCGCCGAACAGCCGGCAGAATTCCAGCACCAGGAACGCGCGGACTCTCTTGCCGCCTCCCAGCACCGAATACTTCATGGCCTCGGTGGTCTCGTTGCTGCCCGCGTATTCGGGACCCAGGTATCTCTCGAGTTCCTTTTCCACGAGGGCGGCATCACGCTTCATGACGTCCTTAAGGCTTTCGGCCTTCGTCTCCCTCGCTTCG
This sequence comes from uncultured Ruminococcus sp., assembly GCA_902783755.1. Classification (GTDB taxonomy): domain Bacteria; phylum Bacillota; class Clostridia; order Oscillospirales; family CAG-272; genus UMGS1696. Next base: position 957 of record CACZSC010000218.1, read on the forward strand.
GCAGGCTTGTCGAAGACCCGCTCGGGCTCCTGATCCGGGACTTTTTCCGGAGCGGCAGTCTGGCCGAACACCAGCTGGCCGTTGTCTTTCTTGATACTGTTATCCATCACACACCTCAGTCCATGTCAGTTTCAGTGTACCCGTCTCCGGACGGTACCAGCTTCTTCACCGCCGCCTCGGCCTTGTCGAGCTTAGAATTGCAGAATTTCACCAGCGCCACCCCTTCCTCGAAGAGCCCCAGGGACTCGTCGAGGGGCGCGCTCCCGCCCTCCAGGGCCTTCACTATCTCGTCAAGCCTTGCGATGGCGGCCTCGAATGTCATCTCCTTGTTTTCCATTTCAGTTCCTTTCATCGGTTAATATCCGCTTTCGGGATTATATCGTCGACCGTGCAGCCCACGGAGCCGTCCCCCGTGGTGAATGAGACGCGGTCTCCCGGCATAACGTCCGTTATGCTCTTCACGAGCTTCCCGTCCTGCCTGTACACGGCGCTGTATCCTCTCGCCATCACGGCCATGGGATCCAGGGCCCCGAGCTTTCCCGCCATGACGGCGAGCTCCGATCTCTTTCCGGCGAATCCGGCCTGTCCCGCAGCCAGGAGCCGGTCGGCCATCCTGTCCGCCAGCATGCGTCTGTCAGCGATCCCGCTCACGGGATCGGACAGGACTTTTGACTTCGCCATCCTGTCCACATCGCCTCTGAGGGATGATATCCTCGACAGCAGCAGCCGTCTCTCGGTCAGCACCGTGTTCATGAGCCATCCCCTGACGGCGTCCGCGTCCGGCACCGCCAGCTCCGCTGCCGCCGAGGGCGTCGGGGCTCTCACGTCGGCGACGAAATCGCAGATCGTGAAGTCCGTCTCATGCCCCACGGCAGATATGACGGGGATCTTTGACGCGTATATCTCCCTGGCCAGCCTCTCGTCGTTGAAGGCCCACAGATCCTCTATGGATCCTCCGCCCCTTCCGATTATGATCACGTCGCAGGAGGATGTGCCGTTGAAATACCTTATTCCCTCCCTGAGGTTCTCGGCAGCCCCCTGTCCCTGGACCAGGGACGGGAAAAGAAGCAGCTTCGCTGCGGGGAACCTTCTCGTGGCCACGTCTATCATGTCCCGGACGGCAGCACCCGTGTCCGAGGTTATGATGCCGATGCAACGCGGGAATTCCGGCAGAGGCTTCTTTTTTCCCTCATCGAACAGCCCTTCGGCTGCCAGCTTTCTTTTCAGCTGCTCGTAAGCCTGGTACAGCGCCCCTATGCCGTCGGGTTCCATTGACTCGCAGTAGAGCTGGTACTCCCCGGTCGCCGTGTATACCGAAACTTTTCCCGAGGCCAGCACCTTCATGCCGTCCTCCGGCATGAACCTGAGCCTCATGTTGCTGGACCGGAACATCACCGCCTTCAGCTGGGACTTCTCGTCCTTGAGCTTGAAGTAGTAGTGGCCGGAGGCTATGTGGTTCTTGAAGTTGGATATCTCCCCGCGGACAGTGATCCTGTCCAGTCCCGGGGTAGAGTCCAGCACGTTCTTCAGATAATCGTTCAGCTGGCTGACGGTCACGGCGCTCCTCATCTGTGAAGAGGTACCGTAAGACATGTCTTCGTATTCAGAATAGTCCACTGTCACCCTCCCGTCCGTCATAAATTTCCGTAGTATGCTCCCAGGAGCGCCGTACCGCAGGCGTTGTCCGATGACATCGCGGGTTCGGCAAACATCCCGTATCTTCCAAGTTCTCTTCTTATGTATCCTGAGCTCATGACGCCTCCGGAATATATGACCGGAAGCTTTCCGTACTGTTCCAGCACGTTCTCCGTCATCCTCGAGAGAGTATCTGATATATGCCTCAGCACGAAGGCGGAGGTCAGCGCCCGGTCCCCGGTCTTTCCGTAAAGCTCCGCCGCCTTGTTCTCGAGTCCCGACAGATTGCATTCCGCGTCCCGGACGTTCAGCTTGGCACGGGGCACTTTTCCTTCATATCCGAGGGCGAGTCCGTCCATCTCGGCTCCGCAGGGGAAGCTCATCCCCATCATGACCCCGGCCCTGTCCACGGCCTGCCCGCAGTTTATGTCCAGGGTCCCTCCGATCTTTTCAGCTGTGAAAGGCACCCGGGTCCCCATCCGGTTCGGCCTGTCCGAAGGCCTGCAGAGCAGCACGTCCGTGGTGCCGCCCGACACATGGAATGCGATGAATTCACTCTCCAGGAACCCGCGGACACCGGTCCCGGCTTCCCGGCATGCCGACCGGACCGCCGCCATTATATGCCCCGCCTGGTGGGAAAAGTACATCACCGGTACCTGAAGCGCGGCTGCCGCCGTCTCCGCTGCGGACACTCCCGCGAGGAAGCATGGCATGTACGATCCCTCCGCGTCCCTCGGAGCGTAGGACACCGCCACCGCGGCCACCCCGGGTCCGCCGAGCTCCGCCAGCCTGTTCCTCACCAGCCCTGCCGCCTCCGGCAGGTTCTTCGTATGAAGGAACACGGCGTCGCTCTGCCTGAGTCCCCGCTCCCCTTCCTTCACACCGAGGGGGATCTTCGCGTTGAGGAGGATCTCTCCCCCGAAAGTGCACAGGGCGGCGGACGTCGTGTAATTGCTGGTGTCTATGCCCAGCACGAGCCCGGACGTCATTTCTGCTCCGGATCCGCCAGAAGCCCTTTTTCCCGGGCCAGCCTGTTCAGGATCCCGTTGATGAAGGCCGGGGCTTTTTCGTCATCGTATTTCTTCGCGATCTCAACGGCCTCGTTTATGGCCACTTTAGGCGGGACCTCCAGCCCCGTCATCTCGTAAACTGCCATCCTGAGTATGTTCCTCGTGACCGCAGACATCCTTGTCATCTTCCATCTGACCGAGAAGCTCTCGATCCCGGAATCCAGCTCCTCACGGGCGCCGCAGACCCCCAGGAATATCTTCTTCGCGTAATTCAGGGGCTTCTCCTCCAGATTCTCCGCGTTGAAGTCATAAAAGGCAGACGGGTCCGTCTCCCTGTCGAAATCATAGGCAAAAAGCATCCTGAAAGCCTGTTCACGGCTTTCCCTCTTGGCCTGTACCGTTTTTTCGGACATATCGCGCTCCATTCAAAAGTTCATTGCGCACACGCGCGTGCGCGTATGCAGTACATATTACATCAATTATATATTATACCTCCGCATTCCCCGGCTGTCAATGAATATTCACGTGAATATACACCCGAAAAGCCGGAATTATGCATAATCCGTGCATAAATAACGGCTATTTACGGGGCCTGAAAAATCCGTTTATCCCGCAAATCAACGGCCGCAGGTGAATATACGGTGATCTGAGGGCTGATTTCTGAATAAATATAAATATTCACGGTGATGCATATACATACGGGATATGCATATTTGATTTGGGCGTGGGAATGGGGTATAATGGTGGCAGAACGATGGGTACGGAGGGGATTTTCGTGGAGATACTTCCCATAGCGGAGATAAGATGCAAATTCAGCAGGAAATTCGGGCTTCCCAGGCAGAGCGGATATGCGCCCGGCCTCAGGGGCACCATAGTTTTCATGCCGGAATACAGGATAAAAAAGGCGACCGAAGGGCTCGAGAGCTTTTCCCATCTCTGGATCATCTGGGGTTTTTCGGAAGGCTTCGCTTCCATGGCAGACACGGAAGGGAAACGGGGGTGGGACCCCGCTGTGAGACCTCCGAAGCTCGGCGGCAACACCAGGGTCGGCGTCTTTGCCACAAGATCCCCCAACAGACCCAACCGGCTGGCTCTTTCGGCCGTAAGGATCGAATGCATAAGGGACACGGACGAATACGGGACCGTCATCGATGTCTCGGGCATCGACATGACGGACGGTACCCCGGTTTATGACATCAAGCCGTACATCCCGTATTCCGACTCCATACCCGGTGCCGCGGGCGGCATATCCGAGGATCCGGAGGCAGGCCGGCTGGCCGTGGAGGGCACTGCCCTGCTCGGATGTCTTTCACCCGAAGACCGTCAGGCCGTCATCGAGTGTCTCGGGAACGACCCGAGGCCCGGATACGTCTCCGACCCCGGAAGGATATTCACCATGTCATATTCGGAATATGAGATATCCTTCACTGTGGACGGAAGGACGCTCACCGTTACGGAATGCGCAGAACGCGCGGACAGCTGAGGACATACATATGAGAGAATCGATTCAGACAGGGTTCATATCCTCTTTGGAAAAATGCTTCGAAGATGAGGACTTTTCATCGAAGCCGCTCATCGACCGTCTCAGCATGCTGAATAACGAACACCTTTCGGTCCAGCTTATGATCTCGGACGGAGATCCCGGCGCTCCCGACAGGATGCCGTGCAGGGTAATGATAAAGTCGCCTCTTGCCGGCCGGATCACGGTCCGGGAGGTAGTCCAGATCAACGTCCCCATGCCGGCGAGAAAGCTCTTCAGTGACGAAGACTATCTCAGAAAGGAGCCCGGAAGATTCCCGGACCTGCTGCTTCCCCTGAGATATGACGGCTGCCTCATACTCCACGGGAACCTGCTGAAATGCCTCTGGCTGGATATCCGCCCTGACGGCGGGACCGGACCGGGGACCTACGGGATCACGGCGGAGGTGTGGAACGAAGATCAGACGCAGCTCCTGTCATCATGCGGCCTCACCGTGGAGATACTGCCCTGCTCACTTCCCGTGACGGATTTCCACTACACCCAGTGGTTCTACGCCGACACCCTGGCTTCGTACTACAATGTCGGGATGTTTTCCGAAAGGCACTGGGAGATCATCGAAAACTTCCTTGCGAAAGCCGCGGATCTCGGGATAGACACTGTCCTGACGCCGGTATTGACTCCTCCCCTCGACACGAAGATAGGCGGGGAGCGGCCCACGTGCCAGCTGGTGGACATCACGGTCCGAGACGGAGAATACACTTTCGGCTTCTCCAGATTCGACAGATGGGCAGGACTGCTCCTGAAATACGGGTTCAGACAGATCGAGATAAACCACATGTTCACTCAGTGGGGCGCCGGGCATGCGCCTAAAGTCATGGCATCGGTCAATGGTGAGGAGAGACGCATCTTCGGCTGGGAGACGGATTCCCTGTCGGAGGAATATCTCGGTTTCGTGAAAAAGCTCCTCGCCGCGCTGGTAAGCCACGCAAAGGAGCTCGGTATATCCGGCATGCTGAGGTTCCACATCTCGGACGAGCCTTCAGAAAAGGATCTCCCGAGATATCTTGAACTCAGGAAGGCCCTGGGATCCGTCACTGAAGGCAGGCCCGTCATGGACGCGGTTTCCGACCCCGGATTCTGGAAAAGCGGGGCCGTAGGAACCCCCGTGGCAAATATCTCCCGCGTGGAGGATTTCATCGGGGAGGGAGTCCCTCACCTGTGGACCTATTACTGCTGCTCCGAAGGCAAGGAAGTTTCAAACAGGTTCGTTTCCATGCCCTCCTGGCGCAACCGGATCATAGGGGTCCAGATGTACAAATACGGGCTCGAAGGATTCCTGCACTGGGGGTATGACTTCTACTACAACCGGTTTTCCGACTCCCCGGTGGATCCGTATCAGGATCCCTGCGGCGATTATTTCGTCCCTGCCGGGGATGCCTTCTCGGTATATCCGAAGGCTGACGGCACGCCCCTCGACACTGTCCACGCCCTAGTGTTCAAGCATGCCCTGGAAGATATGAAAGCTTTCTGTCTGTGTGAACAGCTGTGCGGCCGCGATTTCGTCATATCCCTGATCGACGGTCTTGCCGGAATGGATGTCACCTTCAGGCATTACCCGAAGGACGCCGGCTACATCCTGACGCTCAGGGAAAAGGTTAACGAAGCCATCTGTCAGGCCCTGACGGAATGATACGGCATGCGATTCGCAGATTATATTTTTACTGAATCCAGTATCACTGAACCCAATTTAAGTTAAGACGGAGACCGCTGTGATCAGAAAACGAAACGGCACTTCCCTGTTTCAAATGAGGGAAATGCCGTTTTCTGTATCCTGTATTCTTTACCGGACGCTATTCGCTGTCGTCTTCATCTTCATCCTGGACTTCCGCAGGATCGACTCCGCGGTTTACCGTGATGCAGATCGCAAGTGTGATCAGGCCCGCTGCAGCTATCACGAACAGGTCCACCGGTGCCAGGACCATGCCTCCCAGACCGTCAAAGAAGAATCCCTTTCCGAATCTGTACAGATTGCCGCTGAGAAGGAACATCTCTCCTATGTACATCGCGGTAGTCACAAGAGCTGCCGTCATGGACGGGAGAGCCAGTGAAAAGAATCTGCTCCTGCCCAGCAGGAACGATCCCGAGAACACTCCCACAGTGACTCCGAGCAGGATGAAGAACACGATCATAAGCACTGCGGACAGAGGCGATACCGTGATCTCGCCTGATCTGTAGAAAGCCGTGAAGCATGCCCAGATGCACATCCCGAGAAACGCCACGGAAGCTGCCGTCTGGATTATAAGGGCTTTCTTCCTTCCGTACTTTCCGGTCAGTACCATCTTCGCGAAACCGTAGAAGCAGTTAAGCAGTGTCACGATGATCACAATGGCGATGAGGTAGAAGTGTATCTTGAATGTGGGGCTGTAACCTCCGAGCAGGACATCCACCGCTTCCCAGGTCCTGGTCTGATACTGTTCCGGCGGAACATAGCACAGCGACATCTGCCAGCTCTCGAGAGGCACCAACATCTGTGTCTGCACCAGGACTTTGGTCTCCATAAGCCTTTCCGTCAGGAAGAATACGGCAACGGACACGATGGATCCGTAAAGCAGGTCATGCTTCCTGAACAGTTTCTGAAGCAACGGGATCGCAAGGACGCCCACTATTACGGCGACAGATACCGGTGTGTACGGTATGACGTATTTCGGATAATCGTCTATTGGAACGTAACCGTTCTCAACCATCTGGACCACCACGTCCAGTCCCATGAAAAGCGGATAGATTGACGCCAGAACGGCTATCACCAGGAACAGGAGCCAGTACCCCCTGTATCTCTTGTTCTTAAGCAAAACGATCTGCCCCCTTTCTCACAGTTGTGAAACAGGGATAGCGCCCTTTAGCGGGCACTACCCCGTTTTTTTGTCTGTCCTATTCCGCGATCTCGCCGAGATGCCAGTCAGCCTCGACGATGCCTATGGTCTGGAAACGCTCCCAGTCCATATCCACGACACCTGCTGCCTTTTCGAGAAGATCCTGGATATCGACGCTGTCACGTCTGCTATTATACGAGGTAGTGTGGGCTTCGTTCTGACCGCTGCCTGATACATCGATGGTATCCGGATTGAATTTGTACACCCCGTCTTCGATGTAATACGGGCGTACGCCCCAGTTGCTGAAGTGCCTTACGAACTTGTTGAAGTGGCACCAGTTGTCCATGATCACGTCCCCTGCGGGAGCGCACCATGCCTGAGGATCATCTTCGTTCGTCTTGCTAAGATCCTGAACGATCGTCGAAAGTTCGGGAGCCGTCTTTTTCCATACGTCGCTGTGCACAAAAGCAGGATACTTATTTACTGCTTCCGTGAATCCGCTTTCCACTGCGCGCGTGTAAGGCGTGCATACTGTCTGGACGTACCAGAAGGAACAGTCGATTATAAGGTTGCTGTGGACTGAAAGGTGACGGCCGCCGTTCATTATGACACCGTGGCCCTTGACAGTCTCTATGACATTACCGTACGCTTCCGCGTAGCTTGAGCCGCCGTCCCAGTAGATCGCCGCTGATCCCATCTTGTTGAGGTTCGGGGATTCAGCTGCAGCTCCGATAGCTCCGATGTTGTGTATGTAGTTGTATCTGGTGATATTCTCGTGGTATCCGGTATTGCCGATCGCGCCGATATCGTCAGAAGTCTTCAGGACGTCATGGACGTCATTGTACTCGATGATGCAGAATGCTCCGCCGGAGTCGATCGCAGAAGCGTTTGAAGAATACACATGGTTATGATGGATAAGGGCGCCGCACCCGTATACCGCCAGGCCGTCCGCGTAAGGATAGATGGCGATGCCCCAGTCATGGATGACATTGTTGTATGCCACGGTGTTGCCGAGAGTAAGGGTCTCAATATCGCCGGTATGTATCACGACACCATATCTGTTCAGGTCGTGGACATAGTTGCCCTGGAACAGAATGTTGTTACCTGTCAGTCTGACACCGTGTTCACCGCAGATCGAGCTGATCTCGCAGTCGATTATCGTGATATAGTTGCCTGTACCGTAGATACCCTCGCCGAGAGAAGACTCGAATTTGATGCCCTCGAATGTGAAGTGGCTGGTCCCGTCGAGAGATACGAGTCCTTCAGAAAGCGGAATGGACATAACGGAACTGTCAAATCCGTCCTTAGGATAGTAGTAGAGTATGCCGTCCCTGCCGATCAGGTATTCGCCTGGCTGGTCGAGCTCTTCCGGGATGTTGTAGAAGTAAAGGAGTCCGCCCTCTACAGGAGCATATCCGCCCATGTACGGGGTCGTGATCAGACAGTCGTTCTGGTCGATACTGAGGACCTGAGAATTGTCTCCGACCCAGAGGACCGCGAAACGTCCGCCGACCCTGAGATCCGGGTTCGCATGCCATGATCTGACTCTATCCGCATATTCGTCGCCGTACTCGATGCGCACGGTCTGCGCCTCGAATTCAGGATTGTTATCGTTATCTGTAACCATCGTGGGATTGCCGTACTGGTCGAGCATGGTGCTTCTCGCGCCGATAGTGATCCAGTCAGTGTCAGGGAATCTCGCGATCGTCTGGACCTCGCCGTCTACCGCGAAAGCGGGATATACAGCCAGCACGTATCTGTTGTCAAGGATCGAGTTGATCGTGTCCATTGAAAAACCGATCTTCGTGAGATCGAGCTGAACGATCTTGTCACGGACCGCTGCGGGTATATACTGGGCGTATGATCCGGTAGCTTTTGTGAAATCGGAGGATTTCAGCGCGACACCGCCGACTATGATGGCGTTTCCGCTGCTGGAATACTTGACCTCGCAGGTCTCCGTGCCAGAGTCGGACGCGTTGAACTCAATGGGTTTGCTTATCGTGTAAATACCGTCATTCAGAATGACATTGATGACGTCATATTTTGATTTGTCCGCCTTACGGGCCGCGTCTCTCGCGGCTTCGATCGTAGCGTATGGAGCGGATTCGGACCCGTCGGCCGTGCTGTCGTTACCATTGGGATCAACATAGATTTTCAGAGTGCTCTGGATCTTCATCCTGAGGGAAGGGTCCACCAGCCTTGTGATGATCGCCGCGACTTCCGATCTCTTTATATTCGATTCGGGAGTGAATGTGCCCGCCGAATCCTTTCCGATGGTGATGCCGGCCCTGTACATGCTGTAGATGGCCGGAGCATACTCGCTGTTCACATCGACATCGGGGATATATCCCTCTTCTATGGTATTGATATCCGCCAGCTCCTCCTCTGGAAGGGCCTTCGCCAGGATTGCCGTGAACACTTCCCTCGTGGCTGCGGCGTCAAGATCCGCGCCGTTGCTGTCGAAGAGCCCGTTGGCGGTGCAGTAGTCAACATATGCCTGATACCAGGGGCTCGTCTTTTCGAAGGTGTCGCTGCCCTTGTTGTAGATCGAATGCAGACGGGCTGCGATGGTCAGTGTCTCCGACACCTTGATATATCCGGCGGTGTCGAATTTCTGCTGCCCCTTGCCGTTCATGAGCCCCAGCTCGTAGACCGATTTCACGTTCTCGTAGAACCAGTCTTTTTCCTGAACGTCCGTGAACACGGAGCTGTCATAGTCATATCTGTGTGTGAAGTTGCCCAGGCCCGCGCCTTCCGCAGACACGAACGGCACTGTTCCCAGCGCCATCACGGCTGTCAGGACGACGGAGATCAGGCTTCTGAGTATCCTGTGTTTTCTCATTTCTTTCGGCCTCACTTTTTCTTTGGTCGGGACCTTGTCCCTTCCCTTTAATTATATCTTATTTCTGCAGTTTTGTAAATGATTTGCGCCTCGAAAAATGCTCGGTTAACTATTTTTTAACTTACCATGGGACGCCTGATACGGAAAAGGCCGGTCCCGTGGAGATCCGGCCTTCCGTATGACTGCGCTTATCAGTTGGCGAGCTCGTTCAGCATCGCGTACGTCGTTCTGAACGTCTCTTTCTTTTCTTCGATGAACTTCTGCATCTCGGCGATCTGTTCGGGTGTGTATGCGTCCAGCATGCCTTCCTTCAGAGTCCCCTTGTACATCCTGTCGAGGACCTGTGACCAGCCTATCCCGCAGGTAGTGATCTTTCCTTCTCTTTCCACGACTACGAGGTCGGAGTTCCCGGCCAGCAGCTCGTCCACTGCCCTGACGCCCATCTTGGTGGCCAGTACCCTGTCAGCCAGGGACGGGGAACCGCCTCTTACGATATGGGCCATGCGGCAGAACTTCGATTCGATCCAGAGCCTGTCGTTGCCTTCCTTCTCGGCCAGTTCCTTCGTCACCGACGTTATCTTCTTCACGAGAGCCGGCCCGACTTCCGGGAACGCCTCGGAAACGATGATGAGGAAGCTGCGCTTGCCCTCTCTGCGGAGACGGATCATCTTCTCGATGGTCGCCTCTTCGTCGAACTCGCATTCGGGTATGACGGCAGCTACTGCGCCTGTGGCTATGGCCGTATTGAGGGTGATGTCCCCGGCTCCTCTTCCCATGACTTCGACCACGTTGCATCTGGCGTGGGACTCGCAGGTGTCGCGGAGCTTGTCTACGTCGTCCACCACGCTCTGCATGGCGGTATCGAAACCGATGGTGTTGTCGGATGCCGTGATGTCATTGTCGATGGTCCCGGGAATCCCGATGGTGGGGATGCCTCTCTGGGAAAGGTCCGTGGCTCCTCTGAAAGTGCCGTCGCCGCCTATAGCCACGACGCCGTCTATCTCATGGCTCTTGAGGACCGCGATGGCCTTCTGCATGCCCGCCTCTTCCTTGAACTCGAGACATCTGTCGGAATAGATGAAAGTGCCTGAAAGCTGGATCTTGTTTGAAACCGCGCGGTTGGTGAGGTCCACGAATTCGTCATGGATCATCCCCCTGTATCCTCCGAGACTTCCCATGACCTGCACGCCTCTGGCGTTGGCAGCTCTCGTGACCGCTCTGACACACGCGTTCATGCCGGGAGCGTCTCCTCCGGAAGTAAGTACGCAGATTTTTCTGAACTTCATATATATAGCCTCCGTCAAGTATGAATTACGGAGGTAATTTTAATACATCGGACGCCAAAAATCAAGTGCCACGGGGCTGCGGACGAGAAAAAAGCAACCCTCCGCTGCAACCTGTGATTGCAGAAATTTTCCAAACATAAGTTTGATATTTCAGACATATATATTGATTTTTCAGACTTTATATGCTAAAATCCATACGTACAATTATCCCCATACTCACACATACGCACAACATGTGTACAAAAGGAGAGATTTTCATGGTCGCACGGATAAGTGTCAGCTACAAAAAACTGTGGCATCTCCTTCTGGATCGTAACATGAAGAAGAAAGATCTGGAAGAAGCCGCGGGGCTGACACACTACCAGATGGCAAAACTGAGCAGCAACAGGGCTGTGACGACGGATGTCCTCGGCAATATCTGCAGGGTGCTGCGGTGCAGGATCGAAGATATAGTCGAATTCGTCGACAGCGCAAAAGTCTGATTTTCGCAGGAGGAATAGAATCATGAAGAAGATAATGTCCATACTCTTGGTCATCGCGATGCTCTGCTCTTTCGCGGTCACCGCCGCGGCGAATGACGGGCTCACGCCGAAATACAAGGTCCAGAGAGAGTATAACAACCAGTTCACGGATGTGCCTCTGGACGCATGGTATCTGGGCAACGTGGCCGCCGCCTACCGGCTCGGCCTCATAAACGGAAAGTCCGACACCATATTCGACCCGTCAGGGGTCGTGACCATAGCGGAGACCGTGAAGCTGGCGGCTGTGTGCCACAGGCTGCTTCTCGCAAAGGAAGTCAGCGACGACTACTTCACCGCCAACTATCCGAACACGTCGAACTGGTATGAGCCATATCTGAGATACTGCCTCAACAACAATATAGTCACCGAGACGTATCCCTCGTACACCGCTCCGGCCAGCCGCGCCCAGGTAGCAGTACTGTTCACCCGGGTCCTGCTTTACAGCGGGTATACCCAGGCGGTGCTCAACAAGACCGACGACGTGACGCTGGCGGACATAGCGGAGGGATCGTGGTATGAGAGCGCTTTCTACAGGCTGTACAGCTGGGGCATCATGACCGGGAATGAAGAGGGGAAGATGAACCCCGACTCCGACGTCAAGAGAAGCGAGATCAGTGCGGTCATAATGAGGGTCATAGACGAGGATTACAGGATAACAGTCGAGCCGGCCGGGCAGAAGCCCGAAGAAAAGCCCGCCGAGGGAGACAGTACGGTCGTTCTGTACGAAGGAGATTTCAATACCGAGGGATCCTTTTCCGGGGTCTCCGCCGTTGCAGCGGAATTCTCCGGCAGGAACGGGAGTCTCACTCCGCTGGCATCCAGCAACCTGGAGACCCTGAACGATCTGGTCCTCAGCAGCAGATCCATATCCTTCAAACTTTACAGAGGCTACGGTTACGACACGCTGACCATAGTCCGCGGATGGCTGAAGGAGGCCGCAGCATACGTGAACGGGCAGAAGCAGGACGAGCCTGAGGCCCTTAGATCCCAGCTCAATGAGATACTGAAATTGTGGATCGAAGGAGACAGATGCAGGATCAGGGAACTGTGGATCGAGGAAAAGGACGGATGGTCCGAATACACGTTCTATCTGGCTGACGAAGTCAATCCGGTGCTCCTCACCGAAGTTCTCTTCTCCCTGGGAAGGGTATCCGAGGATTATGCTAAATCGAACAGTCTCGACGTGCTGGCTGCCAAGATCGCGTCAGACACAACTGAACCGGAGATCCCGGTGACGGACACGGAAAAATACAAGGCGGAGATAGAAGCGGCAAAGGACAGCGCCACCATGATAATCTTCGAGCAGGAATGCGACCGCTGCACCATACTATACGGCATAGGTCTCTACGGCGGTTTCAACTCCGATTACAGGCTGCTGCTCATATTCCGCAACGGCGAAGTCCTCACCGTCGAGAAGCAGCGCCTTGAAAAGGTCCACATGAACGAAGCCGGCGATGTGCTGTATTATTCTCTGGTAGCGCCGGACGGAGCCGAGATAATGTACGGCATCAACCTCAAGGTATCCCAGAAATGACGTCGGTTGCTGAACTTATGGAGAACGACGGGATGCTCTGCCCTCAGTGCGGCAGAAGTCATCACGGCGATCTCGGAAAGTGCCTCATATCCGAAGGGGCGGCAGGAGAACTGCCGGAGCTTCTCGGGGAATACATGGCAGAGCATCCCTATGTCATATTCGACGAAGGCACGGAAGAGGCTGCCGGGGACTATGTGCTTGGGATCCTTGACGGAGCCGGGATCACATATTCCCGGCATACCGTCAGAAGAAAGCACCCCGCCCCGGACGAGCTCATGGTGGGAGAGGTGTTCATGCGGTGTCCTCCCGACTCCGACTGCATCATAGCCGTGGGATCGGGCGTGCTGAATGACACCGGAAAGATTCTGGCGTCACAGAAGCACATACCGCAGGTCACAGTAGCAACTGCCCCTTCCATGGACGGGTTCGCTTCAGCCTCTTCAGCCATGGACATAGGCGGGCTCAAGGTCTCGCTGGACACGAAATGCCCCGATGCCGTGATCGGCGACACTGCCATCCTGAAAAACAGCCCGGTGCATATGATCCGTTCCGGGATAGGCGACATGCTGGCGAAATACGTCAGTCTGGCGGAATGGAAGATATCGCATATTATAAACGGAGAATACTACTGTCCCCGGGTCGCGGATCTGGTCGCGGAATCACTCCGGAGATGCGTCGATTCCTCAGAAAAGGCAGTAGAAAAAGACCCGCGGGCACTGTCGGATCTCATGGGAGGACTGGTGCTTTCAGGTCTTACCATGAACTATGCCGGGATGTCGAGACCCGCCTCCGGCGGAGAGCACTATATCTCACACATCATAGACATGAGGCATCTCGAATTCGGTACTCCCTGGGATCTGCACGGGATCCAGTGCGGCATATCAACACTGAAGGTCATAAGGGCTTATGAGAAGCTCAGGACATACCGGCCTGACCCCGTACATGCGGAAAAAGCCGCGGCGTCCTTCGATTACGGCACATGGAGCCTGAAACTCAGAAGTTTTCTCGGCAGGAGCGCTGATGTCCTCATAGAAAACGAAAAGAAGGAAAGGAAATACGACCCTGATTCCCGCAGAAAGCGCACCTCAAGGATTGTCGCGGAATGGGACCGGATCCTGAAGGTGATCGATGAGCTTCCGGCCTCTGACGACCTGGAAGGATTCATGAAGAAGATAGGCCATCCCACGGAATTCTCCGAGATAGGCATTTCCCGGGAAGAAGAAGACACCGCCTTCCTCATGACGAAGGATATCCGCGACAAATACGTCCTCTCTACCCTGCTCTGGGATCTGGGGATCATCGATGAGTTTGTATAGACATGACAAAACGCCTCACACTCAGTTCACGAAGAATGAACGGTGTGAGGCGTTTTTCGTTTTCCGGTCTGTCAAAGAAGGTTTGCCTTGAACCCGAGGGCGTTTACAGCATCCACCAGTGCCTGGGGATCAAGATCCTTCGGCGCCGTGACGGCCGCCCGTCCCAGCTTAAGATCAACGTCGGCCTTTCCGCCCAGCGTCTTGATCGCGTTGACGACCCTTGCGACGCAGTGCTCGCAGTGCATGCCTTCGATCTTGAGATTGACAGTTTTCTTCGCTCCGAACAGCATTATTGGTTCCTCCGTATATCAGTATTTTGGCTTATAGAATTTCAGTCTGAGTGCGTTGGTGACGACGCATACGCTCGAAAGGGACATGGCCGCAGCTGCGATCATGGGCGTCAGGGCTATGCCGAATGCCGGGAAGAGGACCCCCGCGGCTATGGGAATGCAGACAAGGTTGTACCCGAAGGCCCACCCGAGATTCTGGGCTATGTTTCTCATCACGGCATGGCTCAGGGAGACGGCTCTTGCAGCGTCCGTGAGGTCGTTCCTCACCAGCACCACTCCTGCGGACTCTATGGCGATATCGGTCCCTCTGGCCACAGCCATCCCGCAGTCCGACATTGCGAGGGCCGGCGCGTCGTTGACTCCGTCGCCAACCATCACAACATACCTGCGCTCAGTGTCTCCAAAGTATTCGCCTGTCATAAGTTTCTCGACATATGATGCTTTTTCCTCCGGCCTGACTCCGGATATGACCCGTTCTATGCCGGCCTGAGCCGCTATGGCTTTTGCGGTCGATTCTGAATCGCCGGTCAGCATGACCACCTCGAATCCGTTTTCCCTGAGTCTCCTCACGGCTTCCGGACTTGAGGACTTTATCGTGTCCGCTATCGAAATGATCCCTGCCACCTTTCCGTTCCTTGAGAACAGCACGGAGGTCTTCCCCTGCCGGGAGAATCCGTTGAGCATTTCGATGACGGCCTGATCCGGTTCAACGCCGGACTCTCTGAGGAATTTCTCGTTTCCCGCAAGGCAGACTGTGCCGCCCACAGTTCCCGAGACGCCTCCGCCGAAAGTCTGGGTGAAGTCCGAAACCTCTGTGATCCCGGACAGCTTTTCATTCGCGTATTCCGCTATCGCCTTCCCTATGGGATGCTCGCTCATGCCTTCCAGGGATCCGGCCACTGAAAGCAGCTCCTCTTCCGTGCATTCCACGGGATACAAGTCGGAAACGCTCATCTTTCCCTCGGTCACGGTGCCGGTCTTGTCAAAGACCGCTACGCTGGCCTTGTGGAGCAGATCGATGGCGTCCGCGGATTTTATGAGGATCCCCATCCCGGCTCCCCTTCCCACGCCGCACATGACGGCTGTGGGGGTCGCCAGTCCCAGCGCGCAGGGACAGCTTATGACAAGGACCGAGATTCCGAATCCCACTGCCCTGTGAAGATCTCCTGACGCTATGAGCCAGATGATGAAGGTCAGCGCCGCGATGCCGCAGACTATCGGGACGAATATGCCGCTTATCCTGTCGGCCAGCTTCTGTACCGGTGCCTTGCTGGATGCCGCGTCCTCCATCAGCTGTGTTATCTTTGCAACAGTCGTGTCTTCACCCACCTTTGTGGCCTGCATCTCGCAGTATCCGGACAGTAGGATGGTTCCGCATATCATCTCGTCACCGGCGCTTTTCGTCACGGGAACGCTCTCGCCGGTTATGAAGCTTTCGTCGCAGGAGCCCTCGCCGTTTACCATTATGCCGTCGCAGGGAAATGATGCGCCGGATCTGACGATCACCAGATCTCCCTTCACCAGCTGCTCGGACGGTATGGTGAGCGTCACCCCGTCCCTTATCACCTCGGCGGTCTTCGGAGCCAGTTCCATCAGTTTTCTGACGGCGTCGGATGTATGACGCTTTGCCCTCGTCTCAAGTATCTTTCCGAGGGAGATCAGCGTAAGTATCATGGAAACCGACTCGAAGTACAGCTGCCCGGAATAGTCCCCGGCATGCTCTCCCCGGGATATCGCGAGGATCATGCGAACCGTGATATATATGCCGTATATGTATGAGGCAGCGGCTCCCGTGGCCACGAGGGTGTTCATGTTGGGATTGCGGTTGAACGCCGCCCGGAAGCCGTCCGTGAAATAGTGAATGTTTATGACCGCGACTGCAGCTGCTATGACCGCCTGGACAAGCGCGTAGACCAGAGGCGCGTATCCCGGTCCGTGAGGATCCATGAAAGCGGGAAGAGGAAGCCCGATCATGTGGCCCATGGTTATATACATCATTATGAGGGCCAGTACCAGGGATATGATGAATCTCTTCACCATCGCCCGGTATTTCAGGTCCTCCTGTTCTTCGGCCCTGTCGCGCCTGACCCACTCGCCTGCGGAATATCCCGCGTTCTCGACCGCCTTGAATATCTTTTCCTCGTCGGTCCTGGCCTCATCGTATGAGAGGGTCATGGAATTCGTCATCAGACTGACCGTGACGCTTTCAACGCCCTCCAGGGATGAGACTGCTTTCTCGACGGCTGCCTGGCATGCCGCGCAGGACATGCCGCCGACACTGTA
The DNA here is from genome assembly GCA_902783755.1 of uncultured Ruminococcus sp. Lineage (GTDB taxonomy): Bacteria > Bacillota > Clostridia > Oscillospirales > CAG-272 > UMGS1696. The sequence goes on from CACZSC010000218.1 coordinate 18,024, forward strand.
TTTCTGAGTTACCATTGTCTAACTCCGTTAATATGAACAAGCAGGCATGAGCCTGCTTTTCCTTATACTCTGCTGCTGCATTTTTTGAGATGATGCAGGTAATCGACCGCTATGTCTCCCGTGAGGCTGAATGCCAGAGGAATCGTCCTGCCTTTTCCTGCCGCCACCAGGCTTATCCCGCAGTTGATGCAGAGGTTCTTTCCCGTCCCCACTTTGCCGTCCGTCAGGTTAAGGTAAAGGGCGTTAATGTTTCCCCCGTGAGTCACCGCCACGGCAGTCCTGCCGCCGGACATGGATACCACGTCGTCCAGTGCCAGCAGCACACGCCTTGAAGCTTCCTGCGGCGTCTCGACGCCCGGGTTCCTCAGTTCCTCCGGCGTGAGTTTCGTTTTTCTCTCCTCGAGGGTCAGTCCTGACAGTTTTCCGTACTCGCGCTCGATAAGGCCCTCTACCGGGACCGAGGCTCCGAGATTGAGGGTGGAGGCGAGATAGTCCGCGGTCTCCCTGGATCTTGCCAGAGGAGAGGTGTATATCCCCTGGAAGCCTATCCCGCAGTTCCTGACTCTTATCATGAGTTCCGCCAGCTCCCTTGCCTGGGCCCTTCCGGTATCGTTCAGCGGGACATCCTCCCGGCCCTGGAGCCTTCTCGTGATGTTCCAGTCCGTCTGCCCGTGCCTGATGATCAGGATCAGGGTCCTTCCCTGGTTTATGAGGTCGGCTGCCGCATGGGCCCGCATGAATTCTATGGGCGTGGAGTCAAGGGTCTTCGTTTTGATATGTGACACAGCATGCAGCCTCCTTCCGTTTATCGAACTATAATATTAGATTATACTCTCACCCGCTGAAAGTGTCAACCTTGGCCGGCGCGTAGAGAGGCCGGCTCCCGCCGGTCTCCGTGATTTACGCATATATAGCGTCACCTGTCGAAATCGAAATCCCCGATCCCGATGCCGATCCGGCCTATCTCGTTGAACTGTTCTTCCGTCATCACGCCGACTTTTTCGTTTGCGGTCCTGAGGCACTCGTCCAGAGTATAATGGGATCTCTTCGATGAATACTGGATCAGGGTCACCATGTCGGCGGGGACTGTGATGTCGGACAGTTCGAGATACGGATCCTCGAAATCGCTGTACTTGGTGGTGTTGTACAGATCACCGTAAAGCCTGTATGTCTTGTCTATGTACAGGAAATTGTTCTCCACCAGATTGTTGGCGGGAGCCATGACGAACATCCTGTCGTACGGGTCCTCGGGATCGAACAAGCCGTGAAGCCCTTTCACCTGTGGGAACGTTTCAAGCCATATGTCTGACGAAAGGAAGTCCGGTAGCTCTATCTCATCTGTCTTCTCCCCGCTGAGATACATGGCGAAGTCCGGGCAAACCGCTCCGTATCCGGCCACTCCCGGACGGACCACCAGGTTGTTCCTGATCACCGCGTCACGGCTGTAGGCCAGAGTTATGCCCCGTCCCGTGCAGTTGTACGCTATGTTCCCGTAGAACTCCGGCGCCATGGCGTTCATGTCGGCCGTAAAGGACTGGACTCCCACTATGTCTATCTTGGATTCGAAACCGGTGTTTGCCACGAGATTGTATCTCACTTCCGTGCCGTACGCGTAGCCCTGCACCGCAACGGTGGACCCGTCGGCGAAGAAACTGCAGGTGTCATGGACGAAGTTGTACTCCACGCAGTGAAGCGGGCCTTCGACACACAGGCCGAGATCCGTGGAATCGCAGATCTCGTTGTGACACACAAGGGCTCCGCATCCGGTGACGTCGATACCGTATCTCATCCTGTTGCGCGTGCACCAGTCGTGGACATAGTTGTTGCATATCTCGATGCCTGATCTTCTGAGTGTGGCACAGTCCCCTCCCGTTATGCACACGGCACTGGATCCCAGATCGGACAGTTCGCAGCCCTGCACAGTGATGTGCTCTCCGGTGCCGCTTATCCCCGTTCCGTACATATCCGTCACCTTCAGGCCGTCGAATGTCAGCCTGTCGGCTTCAAAGTCTATGCCGTCCTTTAGGGATGATCTGAGCTCAAGGGATTCGAGACATATACAGTTTCCATTTATGCTGAACAAAGGTCCGTCGATGACCGGCAGCGAGATGACCGCATGGTCGAAGCCCTCGGACGGATAATAGTAGAGGACCGCGTCATCGTCAATGAAGAACTCGTTCGGAGCATCCAGTTCCTCGGGTATGTTGTAGAAGTACATCAGGCCGTTTGGGACCGGAAAATATCCGCCGGAATAAGGGGCCCTGAACTCGGGACCGTCTGAGTAGAATTCCGTAACGTCCGTATCATCCACGCACCATATGAACCTGTAGTGGGCTTTCACGAAGATCCTGTCATCCGGGCTCCAGGAAGTCACCCGCTCCATATGTTCCGGGCCGTAGTTGATTATGGTCTGCACTGCTTCGTGCTCGGGATCGTTGTCGTTGTCTGTCTTTTCTGTATACTCTCCGTTGCGGTCAATGAAATATCCGCCTTCTATCTCGATCCATCCATCCCCCGCGGTCTCTCCGGCGTCCGGATATCTGGCCAGGTCCATCTGCCGTCCGTTCACGGTTATGATGCTGGCGGAACTGCTGTAGTTGCCGTGGGTGCTGAGCATGGCGGCGATATTGCCTGACGAATAGCCGAATCTCTTAAGATCCAGCATAACAAGGTCTTCCCTGACTTCTTCCGGGAATCTCAGTACCGTATCCCCCATGGCCTTTCTGAATTCGGAAGGCGAAATCACTATTCCGCCGGTTATCACTGTCCCTTTTTCGCCTCTGTAGATGACCGGGCAGGCTTCTGTACCGCCGTCCTCTTCTCCCAGCTCGATCGTCCTCTCGATCCTGTATGTCCCGGCCTGGATGAATACCGTGATACAGGAGTATTCCGTCCTGTCCAGTTTCCTCACGGCGTCTCTTGCCGCGGTGATGGTGGCGTACGGGTTCTCCTCGCTCCCGTCGCCTCGCATATCGTCCCCGTAGGGAGTCACATAAACAGTGATCTCCGCGAGACTTACCCGCTGCCTGAGGGAAGGATCCACTATCCTCGTTATGATGGCAGCCACTTCGGAACGCCTGATGGATCTTTCGGGATAGAAATTGCCCTGCTTGTCGGATCCTATGGTGATGCCGCTCCTGTAGAGCCTGTATATGTCAGCCGCGTACTCGTCTCCGATGTCAACGTCCGGGATCGCGTTGTCC
>CACZSC010000219.1 GCA_902783755.1 uncultured Ruminococcus sp.
CTCAGATCAATAGGCGAACGCGCGTTTGAGAAATGTTCCGGACTCACATCCGCCGTGATCCCGGAGAGCGTCACAAATATAGAGAGCATGGCGTTCTGGCAGTGCTTCTCCCTCGCTTCGGTCATCATTCCGGACAGCGCAGCGGAGATATCCGACTATGCCTTCTCTGAGTGTCCCTCAATGACGGCAGTCTGCAGCGAAGGATCATATGCGCACAGGTACTGCGAAAAGAACCGTATATCGTACATCTTCGACTACCAGTACGAGGCCTTCCACGGGGTGATCCCTCCCGGTATAGAGAGGATCGCGGCGCCTTTTCTCGCGGACGAGGAGACTCCCTACATATTCATCAGCTACTCGCATAAGGACAGGGACAGAATACTTCCTGTCATAAAGACGCTGTACGAATCCGGATGGAAGATATGGTACGACGAAGGTCTTACCATAGGCGACAGATATGACGATACCCTGGAGACACATGTGAAGAACTGCTCGGCCTTTCTTCTGTTCGTGACGGAGAATTCGCTGAACAGTATGTATGTTAAGGAAAACGAGATCCCCTGGGCCATAGAGTACGGAAAACCGATCGTCAAGTGTATTCTGGACAGAGGGACCGATTACGAAATAGAGGCGAGGTATGTTTCAGCGACCGTCTCTCCAGGCGGTATCCCGGAAGCTCTCGAGAGGATAGACGGTCTTGAAAAAGGCGAGATCCGCACAGCCAAAGGAATATCCGTTATCGTCAATCCGGCCGAAAGGGAGTGGAACGAAGGCAGCGGATTTGCATGCAGTCTTTACACCGGCAGGAACTCCCCGGCGGCGCAGGCGGTCCTGCTCGAGGCAAGGAACGGCGGATGCATCATACGTGACGCCGCAGCGGCAGGATCTGACCGGGATGATCTCCGGAACTGCGCATGCCTGATCGTGTTCCTCGACCGGGATTTCCTGTCGGATGAAAATCTCACAAAAACCCTGATCGAAGAATTTGAGTCCGGCAGAGACATTGCGGTCTGCAGTCTCGAGGATCTCGAGGACGACGATCTGCCGCCCGACCTGACCGCGCTCCACAAAATGCAGTGGCTGAATTTCGCCCACGGTATAAACGGCGATCTCACCACGAAACTCATCCGGCATCTGCAGAAGCGCGGATGCAGGAATGCCGCAGTTCTTCCCGGATTCGAATACGACAGGACCGACAGGGGCATAGTGATCAGAAAATATACAGGAACGGGCGCCGATATTGCCATCGAGGGCGAATACGGCGGCACGCCCGTTATCGAGATAGCGGATAACACGTTTAAGAACTGCGTACGCCTGAGGTCCGTAACCATACGCGGCGGAGTGGAAAGGATCGGAAACTGGGCTTTTCTGGGATGTTCCGGCCTCCGCTCGGTCACACTCCCGGACAGTCTTCTGGAGATCGGCGCCAGCGCTTTCGAGAACTGCCCGGCGCTGACTGAGATCAGGATCCCGGGACGGGTCAGAAAGATCGGGGCCAACGCGTTCCGTGACTGCGCCGGACTTCTGTCGGCCGTGATCCCCGACAGCGTTACACAGTTGGACGGATGGGCTTTCCAGAACTGTACCGCTCTGAGAACGGTCTCCCTCCCGCGCGGAATTACGTCGATCGGGAGATCGACTTTTGAAAACTGCAAAAACCTCGTTTCCGTTTCCGTCCCCGACAGCATCAGTACGATCGGGTTCATGGCTTTCAGCGAATGTGTGAAACTTGAGTCGCTGTCTCTGCCGGAGAGCGTTGATAAAATCGACTTTATGGCTTTTTCGGGATGCAAAAACCTGAAGACCGTCTCTTTGCCCGACAGTCTCAGCAGTATCGACGACAAGGCTTTCGAAGGATGCGGAGAACTCGCAGTAGAATGCTCCGCGGGATCCTATTCAGAAAAATACTGTGCCGGTAAGGGGATAAAGACCCTCATCCGGGGCAAAGAGCAGCCTGAACCCAGAAAAGGATTTTTCGGCAGGCTGTTCAAAAAGAACGGATGATCTGATCGCCACACAAAAAAGCCGGCCGATGCGGCCGACTTTTTTTATTCGCGGTTATCGCTTTCCCTTCATGCGTGATCCGAGATATCCGTTTCGGAAGGTACGGTATATTCCCCGCCTATAAGTTCCGTATGGTATACAGCACAGTTGCCGATGTATTTCGACCAGTAACTGCCGTGTGAATCCGGCGTCAGATACTCGAGAGCTCCCTTCATGGCGATCGCATGAGTGGAGACCAGCACATCGCCGGAAGGGTCTTCCGACCTGAGATCCTCGAGAAAGCTTCCGAGTCTCGCAGTGACTTGGGAGAGCTGTTCCATACCCTCAGGAGCCGGGTTGTGCACGAAATCCTTAAAAAACTCCGTCACTTCGGGCTTTTCTTCTTTGAAGTCATATCCCTCGTACGGCCCGTAATCCATCTCGATAAGGCGGTCGTCCGTCTTTATATCGTCCGAGCCGCTGATTATCCGGGCTGTCTCGACCGCGCGCGCAAGAGGACTGGAATACACTCTGCAGAATGATATCCCCTGTTTTCTGAACCATTCCGCGACTGTTTCCGCCTGCGCTATCCCCTGTTCGTTGAGGGGATGGTCGCTTCTTCCCTGAAGCCTGCCCGACTTATTCAGGTGCGTCTGACCGTGTCGTACTATATAGACCATATCAATCCTTTTCCTTGACCGCGTCGCTGATCATATTAACGTTGATATGATTGTAGCTCATGCTGACGACGTGGTTTTTAAACTCCTCGCGCACGAGAATATTCATGTTTCTTCTTCGCCTGCGGGAAGTCCCGGCTTGCGGCCCATGCGTTTATCCCGTATCTCACGCTGCTTTCCGGGCAGCTGTCGATAAAGATCCAGGGAGCGGGATCTCTCAGGAACAGCATCTCCCTGTCATACGCGGCTTTGAGAGCTGCCATTACGTCATTGGGATCATCCGCATACTCGGCGTCAAAGGTCAGCGACAAACGCCTCCCTGGTTCTCTCGGATATTTGTTCAGGGTCTCAGCTGCAGATACAGCTCCCGGTACTGCCGCGCTGATTTCGCCCAGGAGACATCTTTTTCCATGTCCCTTTGGACGATCTCATCCCAGCGCTCACGCTCGGTGAAATAAACTGTTTTCGCACGGATGACCGCATCCAGCAGAAGCCCCGCATCATAGCGGTCGAAGGTGAAGCCGTTCCCTGAGTCGGCATATTTGTTATAGGGCTCTACGGTGTCCTTAAGCCCGCCTGTCTCGCGGACGATGGGGACCGTACCGTAACGCATGGCTATGAGCTGCGTCAGACCGCAGGGCTCAAACAGACTCGGTACC
>CACZSC010000220.1 GCA_902783755.1 uncultured Ruminococcus sp.
ACAGCAAACCTGATCATAAACGGCGATGAGGTGGCCACCGTCGAATTCAGTAATTTCGACTGGGACAACAAGACCGTCAAAGCGACGCTGAGCCTTTCGGAAACCTACTGGAAGATACTCGCATCGGGGTCGTACACTCCGTTAATGAAGACAGTCAGGCTGACTCTCGACATACAGAAGGATCATTACACGCTTGATGTGACCATGAGCGGAGCATCGATGCTTAAGATGACCCTTGAAAAAGTCGATCCGGAGTCCGTTCCCGCCATTCCCTCAGGAGACAGGATCAGCAGTGACGAATACCTTGACAGCATCGATCTCACCACGATAAAGAAGAACCTCTCCGATGCCGGAGTGCCGCAGATACTGATCACCATGATCGATATGATCATAGCCCAGGTTCCTTCAATAACTAAGTGACACATTTAATACAGGCGGCGAGCTATCGCCGCCTCTTGCATATAGGGTGAACGATGAATATATCCATAAGAAACATAGAAAAAAGCTACGGCTCTAGGAAAAGGAAGAAAAGGATACTGAAAGGCCTCGACCTCGATGCTTCCGGCGGTGACTGCATAGGTATCGCCGGAAAGAACGGCTGCGGCAAATCCACACTTCTTTCAGTGCTGGCCGGAGTCCAGAAAGCCGATTCCGGCAGTTTCTCCATCGATGGCCATGAGCTTTTCTCCCGCCCGAAGGATCTTTCGAAAAACGTAGGATTTGTCCCGCAGGCTTCAGCCCTCATGGAAGAGCTAACAGCTTATGACAATCTCCTCATGTGGTACACGAAGGAAGAGATCAGCCGCCAGCTGAATTCCGGGGTCCTCGGGCTCCTGGGCATCGGAGATTTTCTCAGGACCAGGGTCAGGGATCTTTCCGGAGGTATGAAGAAAAGACTATCCATAGGGTGCGTCATGTGTACCATGCCTCCCGTGCTCCTTCTGGACGAGCCCTGCGCGGCGCTCGACCTTGAATGCAAGGAGAACATAATCGGATATATAAAGGACTATGTCAGAAAAGGCGGGATTGCGGTCCTGACTTCCCATGACCCGATGGAGCTTGAGATATGCTCCTCTCACTATGTAATGAAAGACGGACGGCTCACGCCGTATGCATATAACGGAAACGTAGATAATCTGGTGGCAAGCCTATGACTTTCGGAAAGTATTTCAGGGCCCAGCTCAAGCGGTTTTTCAGACTGTTCCCCGTCTCGGCCGCGGTCTCCCTCGTTCTGGTGCTCATCCTGGGCACGGCGGGAGCATTCATTTACAGTGACAGGAACTCCGATGAACAGGACCAGATAGTCAGTATCGGCTTAACCGGGGCACTTGACGACGCGTATATGGAGCTGGCTCTCAATTCCCTTGAGAATTTTGACAGCACGAGGTTTTCCGTAAAGCTCGTGAAGCTTGACGAGGACGAGGCAAAAAGCAGACTTCAGAGCGGCGATATCGGCGCTTATGTCGTATTTCCCGAGAACTTCATACAGGAAGCCATCGGCGGTAACTTTCAGAAAGTAAGCATCGTCACTCTGGACGGAGCGAAAAGCTTCAGCAGCAGGATCCTCAACGAACTCATAAAATCAGTCGCCGAGATGGTGGTGCATTTCCAGAAGACTGTCTACGGATATCAGCAGGCGGTATATGACTACGGGTACAGCACAGATGAGATGTACCGTCTGGGCGGCAACGTCGCATTCAGGGTCATCGACGTCATACTTGAAAGAGACGGCATGTACAGGCTTGAACTGACCGAACCGTCCGGTGAAGCGGAGACGGCTGACAGCATCGTATCCGGAGTCACTGTGGTATTCATAATGCTGTGGGGAATCGTATCCTGCGCGGCATTCTCGGCCGACAGGACCGGGCTGTCAAAGGTCCTTTCATCCAAGAGGAACGGGCCTGCAAAGCAGATTACGGCGGAATACGCCGCTTACCTCATTTTCATGCTATCCGAGATCCTGCTTATCGGGCTTGCCGTCTCAGCTGTTTTTGCCCTTTCTCCGCTCAGAGATGCCGCAAGCCTTAATCCCCTGACGTTCATCCCAGCTCTCATCCTGCCCGTGCTAATGATCTCATCCATGCAGTTTTTCATCTATGAGATCACCAACAGCATCCTTGGCGGAGTTCTTGTACATTTCATCCTGGCCTGCGGCATGGGATATATATGCGGATGCTTCTATCCTCCGTACTTCTTCCCGAGATCCGTCCAGCAGGTCGCGCGGTGGCTGCCTGCATGGTCCGCGAGAGTACATATCAACGAAGTCGTATCCGGTTCCGTGACACTTTTGCCGTGCTTGGTGCTTATCGCCTACACAGCGGTATTAGTCCTGCTGTCTGTATTGACCCGTTCCGCAAAAGTCAGGGCTGAAGGAGGTGTGTCATGAAACATCTCAAAAGATCGCTCCTTCTGAACAAGAGATTCCTGAGAAAAGCAGGATTCGTCATGCTCCTGATCCTGATCCCGCTGTTCGCTGTTCTTCTGAACATCGTGGCTTCAAAGCCCCACGGCATCGTGAGCATAGCCCTTTACGGCGATCAGAACGACACAGTATATGTGGCTGTCCGCGACCACCTTACCTCTGATGAGTCGATCGTCACCTTTACCGAATATAATGACGCAGCCTCTGCAGAAGATGCCGTCAGATATGGCGAATGCGACGGGGCCTGGATCTTCTCCGGAAACACATCCGAAATCCTTGATAAATACATCGCAGGTTCCATGTCCGCAAAACCGGTCACTGTTATCGAAAGGACCGATACCGTTGCTCTGAGACTGGCCAGGGAAAAACTCTCCGCCGCTCTGTCGCCCCAGCTGGCCGAAAAGATTCTGCGGGATGATTACAGAGCGAACGCGGATCCTGATGCCGACGACGAAATGCTTGCGGGATACTATGACAGCGCCTTCTATGCTGGCGACATATTCCGGTTCGTCAACATCGAAGGGAGCGAGACCAGATCAGGCTCTTATCTCACATATCCCGTAAGGGGATTCCTTGCGGTTGCGGTGCTGCTCTGCGGGCTTACCCTCGCCATGTACTGGAACCGTGACGAAAGGAGCATGGTGTTCTCTGGGATCCCGGTTTACGAAAAGCCCGTATTCTCATTCATCTACCACTTTACGGGCATCATCGACGTGGGGATCGTATCGCTGGCGTCTCTGTACATATGCAGGTCGGGAGATACTACACCGGCCGGAGTGGTCACTGAGATTGTCTCCATGCTTCTGCTGTGTGTTTCGTGTGCCGTCCTGTCCATCCTCCTAGGCATGCTCATAAAGCCGGAAACGGTACTGGCCACGGTATCCGCCCTTACTGCCATATCACAGCTCATAGTCAACCCGGTGTTCATCGATGTGTCTGCCCTTCTGCCTGTACGGCTCATATCCCCCGTATATTATTACATCAGATCGGCCGACAGCAGGATCTATCTGCTGTATCTCCTGATATATACGGCTGTGGTGTCCGTACTGACTGTCCTGATATCTTTTGCAAAGAAAAAGGCCTCTCCGCCAATGGCGGAAAAGGCCGCATAAATCAGGACCGGATCAGGTCATTTTCTCCTGTTTAACTTTTTTGTCGATGACGTGTCTCGAGGCGAGCTCCCTGTGTATGTCATCTAGGCTTATACCCATTTCTATCATAAGGACCATAATATGATATGCGAGATCCGCTATTTCATATATGGTCTCTTTTTTATCCCCGGCCTTGCCGGCTATGATCACCTCGGTGGATTCCTCGCCGACCTTCTTGAGTATCTTGTCGATCCCCTTCTCAAACAGATAGGAAGTATATGAGCCCTCAACCTTTTCGGTCTTTCTGCCTTTCAGCATCTCCATGAGTCCCTCGAGAGAGAATTCAGCATCACCGCCGTCCTCGTAGACCGGATTCGTGAAGCATGAAAAAGATCCGGTGTGGCATGCGGGGCCGTCTGGCACCACTTCTATCACCAGAGCGTCAAGATCGCAGTCTGCCGTGATGCTCTTCACATGCTGATAATTTCCGCTGGTCTCACCTTTCAGCCAGAGGCACTTACGGGACCTGCTGTAAAAACAGGTCAGCTTCTTCTCAAGTGTTATGCCGAGGCTCTCCCTGTTCATGTAGGCAAGGGTCAGGACCTTTCCCGAGGAGGCGTCCTTCACGATCGCCGGGATCAGCCCGTCCGAATCGAATTTGAGCTTATCGATATCTGTCATACATACCTCACAGTCTTGCCGGTATCCCGGCTTCTGCCATAAGTTTCTTCAGTTCCGGTATCTTTACTTCCCCGAAATGGAATACGGATGCCGCCAGCCCCGCGTCGACCGTGGGGACCGCTCTGAACAGGTCAATGAAATCCGAAGCCTTCCCAGCGCCGCCGGAGGCAATCACCGGAACGTTCACCGCTTCGCATACCGCTCTCAGCATCTCTATGTCGAAGCCCTGCTTCACTCCGTCTGTATCTATGGAATTGACGACAACCTCTCCCGCGCCGTTTCCGACGCATCGCTTTATCCACTCAATGGCCTCAAGTCCCGTATCCACTCTTCCGCCTCTGGCGAAGACCCGGAACTCCCCGCCGTATCTCTTTATATCCGCGGACAGCACCACGCACTGGCTTCCGTACAGCTTTGCCGCTTCACCCACGAGCCCCGGATCCGCGATGGCTCCGCTGTTTACGCTGACCTTGTCTGCGCCGCATTTCAGCACCCTGTCAAAATCCGATACGGTGTTGATCCCTCCGCCCACGGTGACAGGGATGAACACCTGTCTCATGGTCTCGGTAAGGATCTCCGTAAAGATCTTTCTCTCCTCAGCTGATGCGGTTATATCGTAAAACACCAGCTCGTCCGCGCCGTTCTCGCTGTAGAACCTTGCAAGCTCCACGGGAGAGGAGACATCGGCCAGGCCTTTGAAATTGGTCCCCTTCACCACCCTGCCGTCTTTCACATCCAGGCAGGGTATTATTCTCTTCGTTATCATTTCGATGCCTCTATGGCTTCCTTAAGATCCACGGTGCCTGTATAGTATGCTTTTCCCACTATGGCGCCGTACATGTCAAGTTCCTTCAGTTTCACGATATCCGTCATGCTGCTCACTCCGCCGGAGGCTATGATGTCCGCATCCACGTTTTCCTTGAGGGTCCTGAAGAATTCCGTATCAACGCCCATCATGGCGCCGTCCCTCGAGATATTGGTGGCTATGATGGTGCCTATCCCCATACCGGACACTTTCCGGCAGAACTCTATGTAATTCTCACCGGAGTCTCTGGTCCATCCGTGGGTGGCCACGTTCCCGTTCCTGGCGTCTACTCCCGCCGCCAGCCTGTTCCCGAATTCCGAGACCGCTTCACCGACAAACGCAGGGTCTGTCGCCACGGTTCCCAGGATTACTCTGTCGAATCCGGCCGACAGATATCTGTCTATGGATGACAGGCTGCGTATACCGCCGCCTATCTCGCATTTAAGACCGGTCTCCTTCTTTATCCTGACTGCCACGTCGAAGTTCGGGTTTCCGTCCGTTTTGGCGCCTTCAAGGTCCACGATGTGGACCCATTCGGCCCCCTTTTCGAGAAAGTCCCGGGCCACCTCGACCGGATCCCGGCTGTACACCGTCATATCCCGGAAGTCGCCCCGCAGCAGCCTGACCGCGCAGCCCTCATAAATATCTATCGCAGGAAAAATCAGCATGTCTTGACCTCGTTGAACGCTCTGAGTATGGAAAGCCCCACTTCACCGCTTTTCTCCGGATGGAACTGGCACCCGAAAACGTTGTTCTCAGACACCGCGGCGCAGAGCTCCGCTCCGTAATCCGTGACGGCAGCCAGGGATCCCCCGCATCCCGTCGCGTGATACGAATGAACGAAATATACGTAGTCTCCGTTTCTGACATATCTGAGTACCGGAGAGTCCTTCAGGATCTGAAGGGCGTTCCATCCGATGTGCGGGATCTTGTACTCCGAGGGGATGACCTCACTGATCGGTCTCACAGACCCTTTCAGAAGTCCCAGCCCCTCATGTTCGCCGAACTCGAAGCTTTTCTCGAAAAGAAGCTGCATGCCGAGGCAGATCCCGAGAAGCGGTTTACCCGCCCGGGCCTGTTCCCTGACGATTTCTCCGAGACCGGTTTCAGCCAGCTTGTCTGCCGCGTCGCCGAAGGCTCCGACTCCAGGCAGGATGATTCTGTCGGAACTCCGTATCTTTTCGGGATCGTTCGTTACGACCGACTCGGCGCCTATTGCTCTCAGGGATGAGGCAAGGGAGAAAAGATTTCCGACACCGTAGTCTATGATTGCTGTCATATGCCTGATCAGATCACGCCTTTTGTAGACGGGATCTCCCCTTTCAGTTCCGGATCGGCCGCCACGGCCTGTCTTGCGGCTCTCGCAAACGATTTGAACATACCTTCGATTATGTGGTGTGAATTGCCGCCGCAGATCTGCCGTATGTGCAGAGTTGCCTGAGCGGTCCTCGCGAAAGCGAAGAAAAACTCGTCAACAAGTTCCGTATCGAAGTCTCCCACCTTCTGGGTGGGTATCGCGGTATCCGGGTAATACCCTCCGCGCCCCGAAAAATCGAGGGCCGTCATGACAAGGGCCTCGTCCATCGGGATAACGGCGTATCCGTATCTGTTTATTCCGGCCTTGTCTCCCAGCGCCTGCGAAAAAGCGGTCCCGAGGCAGATCCCCACATCCTCAGTGGTGTGATGGTAATCAACGTTTGTATCCCCTTTGCATGAAAGCTTGAGATCGAATCTTCCGTGGGACGCGAACAGGGTCAGCATGTGGTCGAGAAAGCCGCAGCCCGTGCTGATCTCGCTCCTGCCGGATCCGTCCAGTTCCAGGAAAAGGGATATCCGTGTCTCCGCCGTGTTCCGTTCTATAGTCGCGTTTCTCATCTTTCAAGTATCCTTTCAAGTGTGGATATGAGCTGTTTCATCTGTTCCATGGTACCTATTGTTATACGGTTGAAATTCCTGATTCTTTCCTTGTCGAAATGCCTCACCAGGATCCCGTTCTCTCTCAGTCTTCCGTATATCTCCGCTCCGGAGATCTCGGGATGCGCCGCGAAGACGAAGTTCGCCTTGGAGTCCGGCATGCAGAATCCCAGCTCCCTTAGCTTTGACGCCGTATATTCCCGGTTCTCCTTTATGATCCTGCAGCATTCATTTGTATAGTCCGCGTCTTCAAGCATCGCCGCTCCGCAGGCCATGGTCATCGAATTGACATTGTACGGGTTCGTGGAATTCCTGATCCTGTCAAGGTCTGCAATGAGTCCGGCGTCGCCGATAACGAATCCCAGACGGGCGCCGGCAAGGAACCTGGACTTGGAAAACGTCCCGACCACAAGAAGATTGTCGTACCTTGAAATCAGACCGACGCAGCTTTCCGCGCCGAAGTCGACGTAGGCCTCGTCCACCAGGACGATGTTGTCCGGATTGCCGCGGATGATCTTCTCGATGTCCTTCACCGGGAGTTCGACTCCCGTCGGAGCGTTCGGATTGGCTATGACTACCATGCTGCCTGAACCGAGGTATTCGTCAGGGTCGATGGTGAAGTCGTCCTTCAGGGGTATCTCGCGGTAAGGCACCGAGTGGAGCCTGCAGAACACCGGATAGAATCCGTATGTTATGTCGGGAAACACCGCAGGGGAGTTTTCCGAGCAGTACGCCATGAACGCGAAATTCAGAGCCTCATCGGAGCCGTTGGTCACAAGGACGTTCTCCGGTCCGACGGAATATGTCTCCGCCAGTTTCTCCCGGATCAGGGAGCACTCGGGATCCGAATAGAGCTGAAGGTTCCGCGCAGCTTCCTCAGCCGCTTTCACCGCCCTTTCCGAAGGCGGGAACGGCGACTCGTTCGTATTCAGTTTTATAAGTATTCCGCCTTTCGGCTGTTCTCCGGGAACGTAGGGATCGAGTCCGTTCCGTTTCCCGTCAAGGAACCTGCTCATATCAGTCTCCTTCGAATCTTATCATGGCGCTCTTCGCGTGTCCGCCCAGTCCTTCTGTGTCAGCGAATCTCTCGATGTCGCGGGCGACTTCCGACAGCGCCTCTCTCGTATAGTATGTAAACTGGCTCTTCTTTACAAAATCGTCCACCGACAGGGGGCTTGAGAATCTCGCGGTCCCTCCCGTAGGCAGTGTATGGTTCGGTCCTGCCATGTAGTCTCCGAGAGCTTCCGGGCAGTACCTGCCGAGGAACACCGATCCCGCGTTCTTCACGGAATCGAGATAATAGAAGGGATCTTCCACGCATAGTTCCAGATGTTCCGGGGCCAGTTCGTTTGATATCTCCACCGCAGATCTGATGTCCTCTGTTATGATGATCTTCCCGTTGTTCTCTATCGAAGCCCTGGCTATCTCTTGCCTTTCAAGCTGACCGAGCTGTTTCTCGATCTCGTCGGCCACTTTGCGTGCCAGCTCTTCGGAATCCGTCACAAGGACCGCTGTCGCGTTCCTGTCATGCTCCGCCTGGGACAGGAGATCCGCTGCCAGATACGAGGGGTCCGATCCGGAATCCGAGATGACCAGTATCTCGCTGGGCCCCGCTATCATGTCGATGGACACCTGACCGAAGACCTGTTTCTTGGCCTCCGCCACATAGGCGTTCCCGGGACCCACGATCTTGTCGACCTTCGGTATGCTCTCGGTACCGTATGCAAGAGCCGCTATGGCCTGGGCTCCGCCGACCTTGTATATCTCGTCTATGCCGGCCACTTTGGCCGCCGTCAGCAATGCGGGATTTATCTTCCCCTCGCGGTTCGGAGGCGTCACCATCACGACTTTACAGCACCCGGCGATCTTCGCGGGGATCGAATCCATGAGCACCGTGGACGGATACGCCGCCGTGCCTCCCGGAACATACAGTCCCGCCTTTTCTATGGGGATCACCCGCTGGCCGATCACGGCTCCGTTCTCGGACTTGATGGAAAAACCGTCCCTGAGCTGCTTCGTATGGAACCTGCGGATATTCTCCGCCGCCTTCTCGATGACTTTTCTGAGGGCAGGATCCGTATTCTCAACGGCTTCTTCGATCTCCTCCCTGCTGACTCTCAGACTGCTGAGGACAGCATGATCGAATCTCTCGGTATATTCGAACAGGGCGCGGTCTCCCCGTTCCCTTACATTTCGTATTATCTCAGCCACAGCCTCGCCGACGTCCGACGGCATCGACGCTCTTTTCAGTATTTCGCCGGAAGGAACCTCTCCGACTTTAAGGATCCTTATCATCAGCCTTCCATCCCCTTCTTGAGATCGGCGAGCAGTTTCGTTATCTCATCGAATTTGAACTTATATGACACTTTGTTCGATATGAGCCTTGCGGATATCGGAAGGATCTCCGATACCACCTCAAGGTCGTTTTCCTTAAGTGTCGTTCCCGTTTCAACTATATCGACTATGACATCTGACAGGTCCAGGATCGGAGCCAGTTCTATGGATCCGTTCAGTTTTATGACATCGATGTCTCTTCCGATGGAGGAATAGTAGTCCCGGGTTATCTTCACGAATTTCGTTGCGACCCTCAGGGTCTTCTCGGGATCCTCGCGGTAGTCCTTCTTTGCCGCCACCGCCATCCTGCATTTTCCTATCCCGAGATCCAGCAGCTCGTACACATCGGGACTGTATTCAAGGATTATGTCCTTCCCAGCCACGCCGAGATCGGCGGCGCCTCTTTCGACGTATATGGACACGTCTGAGGGCTTCACCCAGAAGAACCTGATCTTTTTCCCGCTGTTCTCAAATATGAGCTTCCTGCTGTTCTCGGTGATCTCGCTGCAGTCGTATCCGGCCTTCTCGAATATGGAATACGCCTTCTCGCCGAGTCTGCCCTTCGGCAGCGCGATATTCAGATAATCACTCATGTCGTCACCGTCAAATCTCTTTCAGGGTCCTGAACCTGAGTCCCTCCGGGATTCCCTTCGACACTCTTACGGTCCAGCCCTTTTCCGCGGCCTGCACGGCCTGTCTCATCACTTTTTTGGGATCGGATGATTCGCTGTAGGAAAGCAGCAGGTCGCAGTCGTACCTGTCGGCTGTTTCCCCGAGCCTTTCAAGCGTATCGAGGTATACCGCGAATCCTATGGCCTTCGAATCCCTGCCCATGCGCTGGAGCAGTCTGTCATACTGCCCGCCGGACAGCACGGCCTGAGGCACACCCTTTATATATCCCTTCATGACGACCCCGTTGTAGTAGCGCATGTCGTCCACAAGGCCGGGATCCATCCTTATCATCTTCGGCACTTCCGTCATGGCGAGGCAGTCCAGCAGACCTTTCAGTTCCCTGAGATTGTCAGTGCCGATCTTCCCGCCGAACAGCTTCTCTGCCTTTCCGAGCACGTCGCGGGGCTCGCCGTATTCGCAGAGGAACGAGGCGAGGGCATCAGCGCTTTCGGTAGCGCACCCGTCGGAGACGCATATCTCCCTGATGGCTTTCAGGTTCTTTTCGTTGGCGTGCTCCAGTATGCTCTGCTCGGCTCCCGCCGAGATCCCGATGCATGTGAATATGTCCTTCAGAACCCCGAGATGGGATATGTCCAGTATGGAGTCCTCGCTTATGGCCTTAAGGCTCATGGCCGCCAGCATAAGGACCTCGCTTTCGGAATAAAGGTCTATGTCGCCTATGCACTCGAGACCCACCTGCATTATCTCGCGGAAATTACCTTCGGTGCCGGATGTCCTGTACACGTTTTCATTGTAATACAGTTTCTTGACTGAATTCAGATTCTTGAGGTTCTTGATTATGGACAGGGTCACGTCCGGCTTCAGGGCCATAAGCTTCCCGTTGGTGTCCGTAAAGGTTATGAGGTTCTCGGACACCAGAAAATCACGGTTCCTGAGGTACAGGTCATATTCTTCGAACTTGGTCATCCTGTAATGGAGATATCCGAATCTCTCATAAAGTGAACGGAGGGCCAGGGTGGCTCTCTCTTCGTTGCTCAGCTTCTTTTCATCGATAAGCATATGACCTGCTCCTTTGTTTTTTCTATGATTTGGGATTATAGCACTTTAGCACGCTAAAGTCAATAGAGCTCCGGATTTTCGTATGAATATGCAGAAAGACGTGCGATCGGGCACGCCTTTCTGTCATAATCCTATAACTGATATCAGAATATACCTACTATCCTTCCGTCCTCATCCACGTCTATCCTCTCGGCTGCGGGATGCTTCGGAAGCCCGGGCATGGTCATGATATCGCCCGTGAGGACCACCACGAATCCGGCGCCTGCAGAGATCTTGACGTTCTTGACCGTGATCTTGAAACCCTCCGGGGCTCCCAGTTTCTTCGGATCGTCAGTGAAGCTGTACTGCGTCTTCGCGATACATACCGGGACATTGTTGAATCCGAGCTTCTCAAGCACATCTATCTGCTTTCTTGCCTCCGGTGTCACGATGATCCCGTCTCCGCCGTATACTTTTCTGGTGACGGACTCGATCTTCCCTTCTATGGTCTCGTCCAGCGAGTAGGAATATCTGAAGTTCTTCTCGGCATGCTCACAGAGATCCACCACCTCTTCGGCAAGATCGATGCCTCCGGCTCCGCCTTCGGCCCATACGGTGGACAGCTTCACATTTACGCCGAGCTCCGCGCACTTGTCCATGATGAACGCGATCTCGCGGTCCGTATCAGTCGGGAACCTGTTGACCGCCACAACGCAGGGCAGGCCGTATACGTTCCGTATGTTCGATACATGCCTCAGCAGGTTGGGGATGCCCTTCTCAAGAGCTTCAAGGTTCTCTTCCGCGAGCTGCGTCTTGTCAAGGCCTCCGTGCATCTTCAGAGCGCGGACCGTGGCGACGACCACCACCGCGTCCGGGACCAGCCCTGCCGCGCGGCACTTGATGTCAAGGAATTTCTCGGCACCCAGATCCGCGCCGAACCCTGCCTCCGTGACTGTGTACTCTCCCATCTTGAGAGCAAGTTTTGTTGCGATCACGGAGTTGCATCCGTGGGCGATGTTGGCGAAAGGGCCGCCGTGTACGAAGGCGGGCGTCCCCTCAAGGGTCTGCACCAGGTTCGGGGACAGCGCGTCTCTCAGAAGGGCCGTCATGGCGCCCTGGGCGTGGAGCTGGCCGCAGGTCACAGGCTCTCCGGCCCTGTTGTAGGCAACGATGATCTTCGCCAGTCTTTCCTTAAGGTCTGCGATGGAGGATGACAGGCAGAACACTGCCATGATCTCGGATGCGACCGTGATGTCATATCCGTCCTCCCTGGGCATGCCGTTGGCCTTTCCGCCTAGGCCGTCCACTATGAACCTCAGCTGACGGTCGTTCATGTCCACGCAGCGCTTCCATGTGATCCGTCTCGTATCAATGTCGAGCTCATTGCCCTGGGTGATGTGGTTGTCCAGCATGGCAGCGAGAAGGTTGTTGGCCGCTCCTATGGCGTGGAAGTCACCGGTAAAATGAAGGTTTATATCCTCCATGGGGACCACCTGGGAATATCCTCCGCCGGCTGCCCCTCCCTTGATTCCGAACACCGGTCCCAGGGACGGTTCCCGAAGTGCGACCGTGACTTTCTTGCCGATGCGCCTCAGTCCGTCTGACAAGCCTATGGTAGTGGTGGTCTTGCCCTCGCCTGCCGGTGTCGGCGTGATAGCTGTCACGAGGACCAGCTTGCCGTTCTTCCTGTCGCTGAGCCTGTCGAGCAGCTTCAGATCTATCTTCGCCTTGTATTTGCCGTATGGGCTCACATACTCATCGTCTATCCCGAGATTCTTTGCGATCTCGGTGATGGGTCTCATCTCACAGCTCTGGGCTATCTCAATGTCGGATTTGTATTCCATGGTTTTCCTCCCCGTTAATATATTCTGAAGTATTTGACTGCTGATTCGAACATGCGTATGTCGTAATTTCCGGGAACGTTCTTATACAGTCCCGGACCGGTCCTTTCGCTGTGGCCCATCTTCCCGAAGACCCTTCCGTCCGGAGATGTTATGCCTTCGATGGCATATGCGGAGCCGTTCGGGTTGAATCTGACATCATATGTCGCGTTTCCGTCAAGATCCACGTACTGCGTGGCGATCTGGCCGTTTCTCTCAAGGGACTGTATGAGCCCGTCCGGGGCAAAGAACCTGCCCTCTCCGTGGGATATCGGCACGCTGTAGATGTCTCCCACTTCCGTGAGTGAAAGCCACGGCGACATGTTGGACGCTATCCTGGTCCTGACTATCTTCGACTGGTGCCGGGCTATGGTGTTGAACGTGAGGGTGGGACAGTTCTCGTCAGTGTCGATTATCCTGCCGTAGGGCACGAGGCCCAGCTTTATAAGGGCCTGGAATCCGTTGCAGATGCCGCACATAAGGCCTCCCCTGAGATCCAGAAGATCGCTCACGCCTTCCCTGACCGCCGCGTTCCTGAAGAACGCCGTAATGAACTTGCCGGATCCGTCAGGCTCGTCACCTCCGGAAAAGCCTCCGGGGATGAAGACCGCATGGGCAAAGGCCAGTTCCTTTGAGAACTCTTCCACGCTGCGCTTGATATCGTCCGAAGTCAGGTTCCTGATGACGAACACGGATGGCTCCGCACCCGCGTCGGCGACCGCCTTGGCACTGTCATATTCACAGTTGGTGCCGGGAAATACCGGTATCAGGATCCTCGGTCTCGCGGACCTCACGGCCGGTGCGGGAAGGGCATTC
>CACZSC010000221.1 GCA_902783755.1 uncultured Ruminococcus sp.
CCATATCGCGGGATGCGTCGGAGATCTCTATGACACGTTCCTTCTGATTTTCAGATACAGGGACCCGAAGCTCCTGATGAACGACACGGGTCCGATACAGACGTTCTACGAACCGAAATAACTGAAAAAACGGCAGGTCATCACTTATCGATGATCTGCCGTAGTTCTTTGTTCCGGATGTTATGCCTGCGCCGCGTCCACGATCTTCGCGAACTTTTCGGGCACCAGGGACGCTCCGCCGATAAGGCCGCCGTCCACGTCGACCTTTGCCAGAAGCTCGGCCGCGTTCCCGTCGTTCATGGATCCGCCGTACTGGATGGTGAGGGCTTCCGCAGCAGCCTCGCTGTAAAGGCCTGCCACTACCTTCCTAATGAGGCAGCATACCTCTTCAGCCTGGTCCGGCGTGGCCGTCAGGCCGGTGCCGATGGCCCATACGGGCTCGTAGGCTATGATGAGGTTCTTCAGTTGCTCTTCCGGGATGCCCGCAAGGTCCAGCTTGGTCTGCATGGAAACGATCTCCTCGGTGATGCCGGCCTGTCTTTCCGCCAGCACCTCTCCGAGGCACATGATGACCTTGAGTCCCGCGTCAAGACCCGCACGGGTCCTTTTGTTTACGGTCTCGTCGGTCTCGCCGAAATACTGTCTTCTCTCGGAATGTCCGACGATGACATATTCGACTCCGGCCTCTGTGAGCATGTCCGCCGAGATCTCGCCTGTGAACGCGCCCTTCTTTTCGAAGTGAACGTTCTGGGCGCCGATCTTCACGTTGGTTCCGCGGGCAGCTTCGACTGCCGTGGCGACATCGATGAACGGGACGCAGAGGACCACGTCACATCCGTCCTTGCCTTTCACGAGAGCCGCTGTCGCCTCGATGGCGGCCTTCGCTGCGCTGGGAGTCATGTTCATCTTCCAGTTGCCGGCTATAACTACTCTGCGGGATGTCTTTTTCATGTCAAAAACTCCTTTCGAGATCGTATTTCTTATTTATCGAGGAGGCACGCGATGCCGGGGAGTTCTCTTCCTTCAAGGAATTCAAGTGAAGCTCCGCCGCCGGTGGATACGTGGGTCATCTTGTCGGCGTATCCGAGCTGCTCTACTGCTGCAGCGGAGTCGCCACCGCCGATGATGGAGATGGCTCCGGATTCAGCCACTGCCTTGGCTACCGTGCGTGTGCCGCTTGCGAAGTTCTCCCATTCGGATACTCCCATGGGGCCGTTCCACACGATGGTGCCGGCGCCGATCAGGGATTTCGCGAACAGTTCCTGTGTCTTCTCACCGATATCGAGGCCCATCCAGCCGTCCGGGATGGAATCGGAGTAGATCCTCATGAAAGTGGTGTCTTCCTTGTATTCGCGGCCGATGATGTTGTCAACGGGAAGCAGGAAGCTTACGCCCTTCTCGTGAGCCTTTTTGATGAGGCTGAGAGCCAGGTCGATCTTGTCGTTCTCGCAGATGGAGGTGCCGATGGAGCTGCCCAGGGCGCGGAAGAAGGTATATGCCATTCCGCCGCCGATGATGAGCATGTCGACCTTGTCGATGAGGTTGTTGATGACGCCGATCTTGTCAGAGACCTTGGCGCCGCCGAGGATGGCCACGAAGGGTCTTACCGGATCCTCAAGGGCCTTGCCCATCACGGAGATCTCCTTCTGGATCAGGTATCCGCATACTGCGGGGAGGTAATCGGCAACGCCTGCCGTGGAGCTGTGGGCTCTGTGGGCGGTGCCGAAAGCGTCGTTCACGAATATCTCAGCGAGGGAAGCAAGCTTCTTCGAGAATTCGGGATCGTTCTTTTCCTCTTCAGCGTGGAAGCGGACGTTCTCGAGCAGCATCACGTCGCCGTTCTTCAGAGCGGCGGCCTTTGCCTGTGCGTCCTCGCCAACCACGTCGGCTGCGAGGGGAACTTCCTTCCCGAGTCTCTCGGAAAGTCTCTTTGCCACGGGGGCAAGGGAATATTTCATGTTGAACTCGCCCTTCGGTCTTCCGAGATGGGAGCAGAGTATAACTTTCGCTTCATGATCGATAAGGTACTTGATGGTGGGGAGCGCGCCTGTGATCCTGTTTTCGTCAGTGATCACGCCGTCCTT
Organism: uncultured Ruminococcus sp.; assembly: GCA_902783755.1. GTDB lineage: Bacteria > Bacillota > Clostridia > Oscillospirales > CAG-272 > UMGS1696. The sequence goes on from CACZSC010000221.1 coordinate 2,085, forward strand.
GAGGGGGACATTGAAGTCGCATCTGACAAGTACTTTCTTGCCTCTTACGTCAATGTCTTCAACTGATTTCTTGTTGTATGTCATATTATCTCCATTCCGCCGGATGATCCGGCTCATAGTTTCGAATTTTGGCGATGGCCCAAATTTTCACGGATAGTAGTATACCACAAATACGGCCGTTCTGCAAGAAACAGTTATACAAACTTTCCACCCTTCATACCGTGAAAACTGATATTTTGGAGAATTTGGGGACAAATGCGAAGGATTTTCCGTTAACCCTTGATTTTACGTCCTTTTTCTGCTAGAATTCCCCTCGTATATATATAACATGGCTGTGACGAAAAATATCCGTTTCCAACCGCCGTTCAGAGAGCCGGGGAGGGTGCGATCCCGGCGCCGGTGAAGCGATTTCCAATTTCCGAGCCATGGGGCCTGCGGCCCTTATCCCGCAAGAACGAGACCGCTTGCCGGTGAATTCGGGTGGCACCACGGAATATCCGTCCCGATTCCCCTTCCAGGGCGGTATTTTTATTTCCGAAAATCTATAAACATACTGTGAGGTCTTATTATGCTTGACATCAAATTTCTGAGAGAGAACCCCGAGATCGTAAAACAGAACATAAGGAACAAGTTCCAGGACCAGAAGCTCCCCATGGTGGACGAGGTCATAGAGCTCGATGCGTCCTACAGGGCAATAATGCAGGAGGCTGACCAGCTGAGAGGCAACCGCAACAAGCTGTCGAAGCAGATCGGCGGCCTGATGGCAAAGGGCGAGCGGGAAGAGGCCGAAAAGGTGAAGGCCGAAGTGAACCGCCAGTCCGAGAGGCTCGCAGAGTGCGAGAAGCTGGAAGGCGAGCTGTCCGAGAAGATCCGCAAGATCATGCTGGTGATCCCGAACATCATCGACCCTTCCGTTCCGATAGGAAAGGACGACTCCGAAAATGTGGAGATCGAGAAGTTCGGCGAGCCCGTGGTCCCGGATTTCGACATCCCCTACCATACTGACATAATGGAAAGGTTCGACGGCATCGACCTCGATTCCGCGAGAAGAGTAGCCGGAAACGGCTTCTACTACCTCATGGGCGACATCGCCCGTCTGCACTCCTCCGTCATCGCCTACGCCCGCGACTTCATGATAGGCCGTGGATTCACATATGTGGTGCCTCCCTTCATGATCAGGTCCGACGTGGTGACCGGCGTCATGAGCTTCGCCGAGATGGAAGCCATGATGTACAAGATCGAAGGCGAGGATCTGTACCTTATCGGCACGTCCGAGCATTCCATGATAGGCAAGTTCATTGACCAGATCATTCCCGAGGCAGAGCTTCCCTACACCCTCACCAGCTATTCGCCCTGCTTCAGGAAGGAAAAAGGCGCTCACGGCCTGGAGGAAAGAGGAGTATACAGGATCCACCAGTTCGAGAAGCAGGAGATGATAGTGGTCTGCAAGCCCGAGGACAGCATGAAATGGTATGACAAGCTGTGGCAGAACACAGTGGATCTGTTCCGTTCCCTCGATATCCCGGTAAGGACCCTGGAATGCTGCTCCGGAGACCTGGCCGACCTCAAGGTCAAGTCCTGCGACGTGGAGGCATGGTCCCCGAGACAGAAGAAGTATTTCGAAGTCGGCAGCTGCTCCAATCTGGGGGACGCCCAGGCAAGGCGGCTCAAGATCCGCGTGAACGGAGCCGACGGAAGGAAATACCTGGCCCACACCCTGAACAACACCGTGGTGGCGCCGCCGAGGATGCTCATAGCCTTTTTGGAGAACAATCTCCAGGCGGACGGCACCGTGAGGATCCCCGAGGCCCTGAGGCCCTACATGGGCGGGACGGAAAAGCTCATCCCGAAGAAATAAGGCAAGAGAAGAGGAGCTGCGGCCGCAGCTCCTTTCCCGTATGTATCAGAAAGCCGCCGGGCTGACCGGCGGCTTTTCCTGTTCTGTTTTCCTTATTCCTCTTCAGCGAATGCCTTAGCCTCTTCGATGATCTTCTGGGCAACCGCGCCGGGAACTTCCTCGTAGCGATCTACCGCGAAATCGAAGGAGCCGCGTCCCTGGGACATGGCGCGGAGGGAAATGACGTAGTCTGTCATCTCGCCCTTCGGCACGTCTGCCTCAACGACTGTATATCCGCTCTTCTTCTCGCAGGGGTTCATGCCGAGCACACGGCCGCGTCTCTTGTTGAGATCGCCGATGACGTCGCCCACCAGGCTGTCCGGAACGGTGACTTTCAGTGTTCCCACAGGCTCGAGGAGAATCGGTTTTGCCTTCGGCAGACCTTCCTTGTATGCGAGCCTTGCGGCCAGCTTGAAGGAGATCTCGTTGGAGTCGACGGGGTGATATGAACCGTCGTAGAGGTCAGCAGCCAGGTTGACCACGGGATATCCCGCAAGAACGCCTTTCTGCATAGCTTCGAGAAGTCCCTTTTCAACTGCGGGATAGAAGTTCTTCGGAACAGTACCGCCGACGACGGACTGTGTGAACGTAAGGCCTTCCGCCTCGCCGTGGGAGAATCTCATCTTGACGTGACCGTACTGGCCGGAACCGCCGGACTGTTTCTTGTGCTTTCCTTCGACATCGGATGTTCCCTTGATTGTCTCACGGTATGCGATCCTGGGTTTGTCGAGGATAACGCTGGTGCCGTAGCGGCTCTTGAGCTTGGACACTGCAACGTCGAGCTGCATGTCGCCCATGCCGGAAATGGTCATCTGTCTGGTCTCGGCATTGTTCTCGTAGACGAGAGTGGGATCTTCCTCAAGAAGTCTTGCGATACCCGTGGACATCTTGTCCTCGTCGCCCTTCGCTGCGGGAGTGATGGACTTCGTCATGTAAGGATGCGGGAACGCGATCTTCTTGTATTCGAACTCTGCGCCTGCCACGAGAGTGTTGTTGGTGTTGGTGTTTGCGAGCTTCGGGATCATGCCGATATCTCCGCAGCAGAGGGATGTTACCTCGGTCTGCTTGTTGCCGCGCATCGTGTAGATGTGAGCCATCTTCTCGGTGGATCCTGTAGTTGCGTTCTTCAGTACCAGGTCGTTGGTGAGAGTGCCGTTCATGACCTTGAAGTAGGTCTGCTTGCCGAACTGGTCTGCGATGGTCTTGAACACGAACAGAGCGCATTCGCCGTTCACGTCGATGGGTTTGTCAGCGAAGCCTTCGCCGCTGATGATCTTTTCGTTCTTTCTTGCGATGGGTCTCGGGAAGGAGTTCGCGATAGTGTCGAGAAGGAACGTCACGCCCCACATGTTTGTGACGGCGCCGGAGAACACGGGAACGATGGTGTTGTCCACGATACCGTTGTGGAGAGCCTCGATGGCGTCATCGTGACTGATCTCGCCTTCTTCGAAATATTTTTCAAGGAGTTCTTCGCTGGTAGATGCGAGAGCCTCGTTGAGGTTCTCCTTGTACTGATCGATCACGGCTTCGCCTGCCGCGTCCACGGGGGACTCGGTCCTCTTGCCGCTGGCGTCGAAGGAATACATCTTCATCTCGATGAGGTTCAGAAACTTGACCGTACCGCCCTCTTTCACGGGGACCAGGATCGGGCAGACCGCTGCGCCGAAGGTCTCGTGGAGCTGTTTGTACACTCTGTCGAAATGAGCTTCCGGGTCGTCGCACTTGTTGATGAAGAAAGCTCTTGGGATGCCTGCATCCTCAGCTCTGTCCCAGCCGAGTTCCGTTCCGACTTCGATGCCGGCCTTGCCGTCAAGGGTGATGATGGCGGCGTCTGCCACGCGGGCGCCGGAATAAGCATCACCGCAGAAATCGAGGAATCCGGGGGTGTCTATGAAGTTGATCTTGCAATCTTTCCAGGGAAGGTTTGCCACTGAAAGATTAAGTGAAAAGCCGCGCTTTTTCTCTTCCGCGTCATAGTCGCAGACGGTGTTGCCGTCCGTTACCTTGCCGAGTCTGTCTGATGCTTTCGCGAGGAACAGGGCGGATTCGACCAGAGAGGTCTTACCCGACCCGCCGTGACCAAGCAAGACGACGTTGCGAATGTTGTTGGTGGTGATGTCTGCCATTTTTGAACTCCTTATGTAACATATGTATTTTCTTTTTTGTAGTCGGCGGCACTGAAGCGCCACTTGATATTATACAATGAAATGAAGCTTTTTGCAATCATAAAATGCCAAGTATCATCTTGGCATTTTGCACTATTTTTCTCATCCTTTTTGTGAAAACCATCCAAACGTGATGTGCAGCCGCCCTGTTCTAACCTATCACCGGCTCCCTGCCGGAGATCACGTCTGCAACCTGTTCTACCGTCGCCGTGCCGGTTTTCCCGATCTGACGTATCGTGATCGAGGATACCGCGCAGGCGATCCTTGCTGCTTCCGCTTTCGTCAGGCCGAGCGAAAGCCCCGTTACGATACCGGCGTTGGTCGCGTCCCCCGCTCCCGTTATATCGATCTCGCCCTCAACTCTGAACCCGGGGACCTCGGTATGACCGCTGTCCTCGAAAACGATCATGCCTTTCGCTCCGCATGTGATGTAGACAGGATGACCGGTCTTTTTCTGAAGTTTATTACCCTCAGCGATTATGGTGGGCATATCTTCGGGATCGCCCTTGCCTCCGCAGAAGAACTCGATCAGTTCAAACTGATTGCACTTTATGATCATATTATCATATTCTGCGGCAAACGCGCGTGAGTCGACGAAGAATATCTTATCACTCCTCTTTCCGGCAAGCGCGCTTATCTTCGCACGGAGACCGTCGGTCACCGCGCCGGCATTCCGCTGATAATACTGATCTGTGACGATGACAGCGTCCACCTCATCGATCACCTTTGTGAGCTCGTCCATCATCGCGTCCTCAAGATACGGTGCAGGCGGTGTGTAATTGCGGAAATCGAAGCGGTTCATCTCCTTGTAATTGCCGTTCTCATCGAGCCTCATCGGCTTCATGTACGTACAGGTACAGAGCGTGTCGGTCTTTACCATGTGCGAGGAATCAGCGCCTACTCTTTCCAGAGTTTTCATCAGTTCGAACCCCTCACCGTCATCACCGATCAGGCCGATGCATATCGTTTTCACTCCCAGCGAACGCAGATTGTTCGTAATCGTCCCGCCTACTCCCGCGGCGATGGCCTTGTGATCGACCTCATATGCTGTCAGCCAGGTCTCGACCGAGATCTCGTCGTTTTTCGGGTCGATATACAGATACTTGTCAAGGCAGAAATCGCCTATCACAGCGACTGTAACATCTTTTGTGTGTTCCAAAGCGGAAATAATCCTGTCATTTTCGTTCATGGTCTATAGAATCCTTCTCAACTGTCGCCTTCCAAAGATTCGGGAAGGTCTTGTTATGTTCACCGCGTACATAGAAGCTCCTCCCGCCGTCCGCGACGGTACGCGCCAGGATCGTTTTCCAGGGACGGAAGTAATATCGCGGATCGGATTTGGGCGGCGCGGTCTCCGTGTGGTCGCTCGGGTCAATCGCGAGAAGATCGAATACCGCTGTCGTGAAATCTGTTATCTTTCTTTCCTCGCGCTTTGCGACGTTTCTCGCCATGGCAAGCGCCTTGAGATACACCTCGGGGCCCGCCACCGCGGATCCGAAATTCAGGAATACGCCGTGTTCGAGATTGTCGATACTGTTCGTATATACAAGAAAATCGGTGTATGAGCATGCCCCTGCAGCGGCACCGTCGAAATTGGGATGCTCGTTTATGATGTCATTTCCGATACCGATATGCACAGTGCACGGGACACCGAGGTGATATCCCATTGCAAGCACGCTCTTTTCCCTGTACGGGAAGCCGTTCTCCCAGATATACCGCCCGAGCGCCTCGCCCCAGCCTATGCCTTCCCCGGCAGCCTCATTGATGATGTCGTTTATTATTCCGGTCTCGTTCCAGAGCCCGAACTGTCCTTCGGATATGTATTTCGCAACGCTCTCACAGGTATGACCTATCATCGAGAACTCAAAATCGTGTATCGAGCCCGCGCCGTTCGTTGCAAAATGAGTTATGAGCCCGCGCTTCATCATGTCGATCATAAGCGGGGAATTTCCTGTGCGTATCACGTGCGCGCCGTACATCATAAGCACGGTCGCGTCATATTCCCTTCTTGCTCTGACTATCGCTTCTGCGAGAGGCTCTATTGCCGGATCACTGAATTCCGGGACCGGATCGCCCGGATTTATCGCGACCTTTTCCAGGTCGATATCATGTATCCTCTGCTCGAGCGGGAGAAGCTGCAGTTTCGATCGGTCAAACTGTTTATACGGCATTTTACTCACCTCACAAGATAACTAATCAGTTTTTCAGTTTCTGAAAAATCGGGTATGATCATCGCCGCACCTGCTTTCTTCAGGCGCATGCGTTTCCATTCGTTGATCCCGCATCTTCTTTCCTCGTCGGTAGCCGCGCCTACCGCGTATCCGCCGAGATCGGCGACCAGCTCTATCTCAACATAGCCGTCTCCGAATGAAACGAGGTCGTGCGGGTCGATGCCCTCGTTCTCAATCATATTGCGGATGACCAGTTCCTTCGAGCACTCGATCATATAGTCATGCGCCCCGTGGATCCCTCCGTCGAAAACGCCGTCAAGTCCCAGCAGCCCGGCTTCGTACAATACGTCCTTTTCATCGGTGCCGGACGCAAGATAGCACTTTATACCTCTGGATTTCAGAGCCATTACAAGCTCATAGCAACCCGGCACCCTGTAATCCGCAGGATCGGCTCCCTCTGCAAGCGCCTTCTTCCTTCCTTTGATCCGCTCCTCAAGTCTCCTCAGATATTCGTGCTTGTATTCGACCGGGTCCACATGCTTTCCGCCTCTGGCAACCACCTCTTCGTCGAGCCTCATACACTGGAATATCGTCTGCTTGCCCGTCAGATAGTCAACAAAATCCCGTACGACGGTCACTATCGACTCATGATCCTCATGGTCCGGTGTCGCTTCAAGCACTTCAATGAAGTACGGTATCATCACGTCCTGCCAGCCTGCGCGTATCAGTGATACCGTTCCGTCGAAATCAAAGAGCGCCGCAGTAAATGTTCTGCCGTGACAGGGGGATATTATCTCCATATCCCACACATCCTTGAGTCTTTCCTGAAGCAGGCAGGAAAGCGCATGACAGTACATCATGTGCATGTCCTCGATCTGTTCCATACTGTCGGTAGGCGCGATAACGTAAAGATCGCAGAACTGCTTGAGCTTTCCGCCGTCACGCCCGAGAAATCCGACGGTCGTGATCCCGGCGCTCTGAGCGTACCTGGCGGCCCGGACTACGTTCTCCGAATTCCCGCTGCCTGAAAAACCTACGAAGATATCGCCCGCCTGAGCTTTTGTCTGAAGCGGAACGACAAAAATATCATCGTAGCCGTAGTCATTGCCGAGACAGGTGACGACAGCATTCGAATCGGCAAGGCATTCGGCAGTGAAGCCGGTCCTTCCGTATACGCGGCAGCCTTTGGTCAGATCGTTGCATATGTGGGAGGCCGTCGCAGCGCTTCCGCCGTTGCCTGCGGTGAATATCCTGTTCCCGCTTTTTTTGGTTTCAAGTATGAGATCCGCGATCGCCGCGAGCGTCTCGAAATCTGTCCGTCTTACCCGTTCGGTGCAGTCGAGCATGTATTCTCTCA
>CACZSC010000222.1 GCA_902783755.1 uncultured Ruminococcus sp.
AAGGCTGAACGACTGCTGCGGATTTGCGAACATGAGGTCCGAAGGAATAGGATTCGCGCAGATCTCGGACTATACCATACTCTGCCTGGGGCTTGACTGCACGGTCGAAGGTGAGGAAAATGATGTCATAAACGAGTATTTCAACAGGGGAGACAAGGTGTCTCTCAGGCTGCCCAAGACCCAGATGGAACTGGCAGAGGCCATATGCGACGTGTGCGAAAATCTCATAGTCGTGGTCCTGGCGGGAAGCTGCGTGGACCTGGGCGAGAAACTGACGAAACACGCAAGAGCCATCATACACGGCTGGTACCCGGGAGCGGCAGGGGGACTCGCGATAGCAGAGATCGCAGCGGGGATTTACAACCCGACCGCAAGACTGCCTCTGACCTTCTACAGGGACGGCGCGGAACTGCCTGAATTCACCGATTATTCCATGGCAAACCGCACGTACAGATATTACGGCGGGGACGTGCTTTATCCTTTCGGATACGGCCTGTCCTATACGAGATTCGAATACGGAGACGCGGAGCTCGTTTCGGAGACCGATGATGAGTATGTGATCCGGTACCGGCTGAAAAACACCGGAGACAAGGACGGATTCGAGACGGTCCAGGCATATGCGTCATACACCGATTCGCGAACGCCCACACCGAGATATCAGCTCTGCGGGCTCGCGAGGTGCTTCCTGAAAGCGGGAGAAGCGGTTGAGCGGGAAATCGCGATAAACAGGTACTGGGTCTCGGCGGTGCTCGAAAACGGCGAAAGAGTGCAGCCGGACGGGGAGATCAGGCTTTACGTCGGCGGCCATCAGCCGGACGGAAAGAGCCGGGAACTCTGCGGTACTGAATGTACGGAGATCAAAGTGAAATAAAAAAGCGAGGCGGGGATTTTCCCCGCCTCGTCTCTTCGAGGACAAGTCATGCTTCTTCGGCATCTATGACAAAATCATAGAATTTGTTTATTCCCTCGCAGGCTGTCAGACCCACATGGAAGGTGTCCGGGATGTCGTCGCTCTCGGCGATTATCGTTTTCCCGTTTATATGCGCCACGATCTTCTTGTCGAGGACTTCGATGGTGATCTCCACCGGCTCCTCCTGGCCGATCTCAAAGGGGAGATTGGCGATCTTCCGGTTCTCGATCGGTTCCTTCGATCCCTCCGGCAGCGGTATTATCTGCCAGATGTTGCAGCCGAGGGAATAGGCGACGGTCTCGAAATGGAGCCCGTAGTACATGTCGCCGTTCTCGTAATATCTGCAGTCGTCCGTTATGGAGATGATCGGCGCGCCGTAGCCTTTGAAGTCGCACCTGGTGGTGAGCTTCGCGCCTTTTTTGTACTTCTTTTTCGTGACTATGCTTATGTAGTCATAGTCGTTGATGTTGTCATCGAATTCGTTCCGGATGCAGTTCTCTTCCTGGATGAACTTCCTGTCCGTTTTTATGAATGTGGGATTAAGGGAAGAGATGTATGAAAAATCCTTCTCCAGATCCGTGTTCTTTCTGAAAATGTACTTGTCCATTGGCGGCCTCGCTTTCCTGTTTTCCGATATTCTATCATGCAGGCACGGGTTTGTCAATTTTTCGAAGCCCATACGGTCCGGGCCGGGTAGAAAAAGGACAAAAAACGAATAAATAGGGCAAAAATGCAACTCAAGTGTTGACTTTATTCAGAATTACCTGTATAATACCTATCACTATAGGATAAAAATGAAAGTAAGAGACTGATGATATGCAAATCGAAGATGTCAACTCCATCATGAGCGAAGCGACTGCCAAAAGCCAGCCCGTGATCAGGGAGCACGATACGAAATTCGAATACTCGGAAACGACGCATCTGATAGAACAGTCTTCATACAGATATTCCCTGCAGGAAAGGCCGGACCCCAACCTTTACAGGGAACTGTATGACTATGAATCCGTTCCGAAGGTGTCTTTCAACCACCGTTTTGTTCCGGTGAACATGCCTGAGAATATCTGGATAACGGATACGACATTCCGTGACGGACAGCAGGCAACGAAGCCATTCTCGGTGGATCAGATCGTGAACATTTTCATAATGCTCCACCGCCTCGGCGGTCCTAAAGGCCTCATCAGGCAGTCCGAGTTCTTTGTCTATTCCGAAAAAGACAGGGAAGCTCTGAAACGCTGCCAGGATCTGGGGTTCGAGTTCCCCGAGATCACTACATGGATCAGAGCCTCGAAAAGCGACTTTGAGCTCGTGAAGTCTCTGGGGATCAGGGAGACCGGTGTCCTTGTGAGCTGTTCCGACTACCACATATACAACAAGATGAAGCTGACCAGGAAGTCCGCGTTCGACAAGTACATATCGGTCATCAGGGAGATCCTGGAAATGGGCATCTCCCCGAGGTGCCATTTCGAGGATATAACGAGGGCCGACTTCTACGGCTTTGTGGTTCCTTTTGCCGAAGCCCTGCAGAGGCTCTCTGACGAATACAAGATACCTGTGAAGATAAGGGCCTGCGACACAATGGGCTACGGAGTGTCTTATCCCGGCGCAGCACTGCCGAGATCAGTCCCGGGGATCGCATACGGTCTCTCCCATTACGCAGGGTTCCCGTCGGAACTGCTGGAATGGCACGGGCACAACGATTTCTACAAGGCGGTGTCGAACAGTTCAACGGCATGGCTGTACGGGTGCTCTTCGGTCAACTGCGCTCTCATGGGCATAGGAGAGCGTTGCGGGAACACGCCTCTCGAGGCCATGGTCATGGAATACGCATCTCTCAGAGGGACTACCGACGGTATGGATACGACCGTCATTACTGAGATCGCGGAATACTTCAAAAACGACATAGGCTATGACATACCGCCGAAAACTCCGTTCGTCGGCCGGGATTTCAACGTCACAAAGGCCGGCATACATGCCGACGGGCTTATGAAGGATGAAGAGATCTACAATATCTTCAACACGGAAAAGATACTCGGCCGGCCGGCCCAGGTGACCATAGACGCCCACAGCGGGCTTGCGGGCATCGCCTACTGGCTGAAGCACAGCTGCCCCGAGACCAGGTTCTTCGACATCGACAAGCGCTCCCCCATCGTGCAGAAAATGAAGGAAATGGTAGACAGGGAGTATGAGAACGGAAGAAACACGTCCATGAGCGATGCCGAGCTTCACGACATCTTCGAAAAAGCGATGAAGAAAGCAGATTAAAGCCGGTTTATATGGACATGGGGCTTCAAAAGAAGTATAATTAAACAAGGATGAAATGACCTCCTGCCGCAGTTTCAGACACCGTGGCTGATGAGGTCATTCTGTTGTTGTTTCTCCGGCATCACGCCGGAATGCCACACTGAGGGGAACGGAAAATTCCGCGGCTTCCTTTCCTCCTGATCTCCTGCCGTTGCCGCGCGGCACAGTGAAGCGATGAACGGAATACTGAAAGAACTGTATCTCAACGGGATCGTTCCCGTGATCAAGATCGAAGATCCGGAACAGGCGGAACCTCTGGCGGAAGCCCTTGTCAGAGGAGGACTTGCCTGTGCCGAAGTCACATTCAGGACAACGGCTGCCAAGGAAGCAATCTCAAGGATATCAAAGTCACGTCCGGACATGCTTCTGGGGGCCGGGACGGTCCTGACGAAAGCTCAGGCAGACGAAGCCGTAGAGGCGGGAGCGAGATTCATAGTGACTCCGGGGTTCAATCCTGAAGTCGTGAGATACTGCCTTGACAGGGGGTATCCCATTGTTCCCGGGATCAACAACCCGTCAGGCATAGAGCAGGCGCTTTCATTCGGCCTCGACACGGTGAAGTTCTTCCCGGCGGAGCAGTCCGGCGGTATCAGGATGATAAAAGCCATGTCAGCTCCATACGGGGCGGTGAAGTTCATGCCCACCGGCGGCATCAACGCGGCCAATCTTAACGATTATCTGGCGTTTTCGAAGATCCTTTGCTGCGGCGGGTCCTGGATGGTGGATGCCGGGCTCATCGCGAAGAGGGACTTCGCGGGGATAGAAAGACTGGTAAGGGAAGCTGTGGACACCATGCTTGGGTTCAGGCTGAAGCACGTGGGAGTAAACTGTGCATCTCCCGAGGACGCGCGGTCCTGCACAGACATTCTGACGTCTGCGTTCTCGTTTGCGGCAGAGGAAAAACCTGCTTCTACATTTGTAGGATCGGGAATCGAGCTTATGAATGCACCGGGAAGAGGCAGAAACGGGCATATCGCCATCGAGACAAACAATGTGGAAAGAGCAGTATACCATCTTACGAGACGCGGCGTCAGGTTTGACAGCGGCTCGGAGATCAGGGATAAATCAGGGGCGCTGAAACTGGTATATCTTGCAGAAGAAATCGGCGGGTTCGCCTATCATCTCTGCGAAAAAGGCTGAAGGGAACCGGGAAGGGAATAATAAATGGCATTTAAAATTTGTGATCTTATAAAATCCGGATATGAGGGATACGAAAAGCACGGTCCGGCGATCATAGTGATACTGGGCGACAGCGTGTCCCACGGATGCCTTTCAGGCAACATGCATTACGATACGGTATACCACAACCGTCTCAGGATGATGATAAACACCAAGTATGAGGACCTTCCGGTCAGTATCATCAATACCGCCTATTCGGGAGAGACCGTGTGGTATGCGCTCAAGAATTTCGATAGAGACTGCGCCAGCCACCACCCGGATCTGTGCATAGTCTGTTTCGGACTCAATGATGTGAATTTCGAACTTGAGACCTACAGGACGAACCTGGGGGCACTGTTCGACAGGATACATGAAACAGGAAGTGAATGCGTCTTTCTCACGCCCAACATGCTGTGCTCAAGGGTTGCCGACGACATCCCGAACGAAAATGACCGGCCTTACGCCGGAGTCTGCACCGGATTCCAGAATTCCGGCAGGATGGACGAGTTCATGGATGCGGCAAGGCAGGTGGCAAAGGAACACGGTGTCGCGGTAGCGGATTGCTATGCTAAATGGAAGGAACTCGAAAAGAACGGGGTGGATACCACCTCTCTCCTCATAAACAGGGTGAACCACCCGTCAAGGGAAATGCACGAGATGTTTGCCGAAGAGCTTTACGAGACCATATTCGGCGAAAAGTATGAGATATAGAAGAGGTACAAAAAGGTGAAAAGAGTCGTTACTTTCGGAGAGCTGATGCTCAGACTGGCTCCCAATGGGTACTACAGGTTTTTCCAGAACGATCAGATGCAGGCCACATTCGGAGGCGGTGAGGCAAATGTCGCAGTCTCTCTCGCCAATTTCGGACTCGACAGCGTATATGTGACCAAGCTACCAAAGCATGCCATCGGGCAGGGGGCGGTTGATTCCCTGAGATATTTCGGGGTGGATACCTCGAAGATCGTGAGAGGCGGCAGCAGGATAGGGATATATTTTCTTGAAAAGGGCGCGTCACAGAGAGGCTCCGTGTGCATATACGACAGGGCGCATTCCGCGATCCAGGAATCGGTCCCCGAGGATTTTGACTGGGATGATATCTTCGACGGGGCGGACTGGTTCCACTTTACCGGCATAACTCCCGCTCTCGGCAGAAATCTTGTTGAGATATGCAGGCAGGCGTGCGTCGCGGCAAAGAGCAGGGGGATCAAGATCTCCTGCGACCTCAACTACAGGGGAAAGCTGTGGACAAGGGCGGAAGCCAGGGAGGCCATGACCGAGCTCTGCAGATATGTGGACGTATGCATATCAAACGAAGAGGATGCGAAAGACGTGTTCGGGATAGAAGCTGAGAATACGGACATATACAGCGGGAAACTGAATCACGAGGGATATAAGTCGGTGGCGAAACAGCTCGCCGACAGGTTCGGTTTCGAGAAAGTGGCCATCACCCTCAGATCCTCCATCTCAGCCAGCGACAATGACTGGGCCGGCATGCTCTATGACGGGGAGGATTGCTTCTTCTCCAAGTCATACCACCTGCATATCGTTGACAGGGTCGGAGGAGGGGACTCCTTCGGAGCGGGCCTCATATACTCACTGCTCTCAGGCAAGACGTCAGAGGAAGCGATAGAGTTCGCGGTGGCTGCGTCAGCGCTGAAGCACAGCATCGAGGGGGACTACAACAGAGTCACCGTCCAGGAAGTGGAGAAACTGGCGGGCGGGGACGGAAGCGGAAGAGTGCAGAGATAATAACGCGCAATGAAAGACGGAATTTTCAAGCTCCATGCACCGTTCAAGCCGACGGGCGACCAGCCTGAAGCCATCGAAAAACTGACCGAAGGCCTGCGTGAGGGGAAAAGATACCAGACTCTTCTCGGGGTCACCGGATCGGGGAAGACCTTCACCATGGCGAACGTCATAGCGAACCTCAACAGGCCGACGCTGGTGCTTTCACACAACAAGACCCTGGCGGCCCAGCTGTGCACGGAGTTCAGGCAGTTCTTCCCCGAGAACGCGGTCGAGTACTTCGTTTCATACTATGATTACTACCAGCCCGAGGCGTATATCCCGGGCAAGGACATGTACATAGAGAAGGACGCCCTCATAAACGACGAGATAGACAAGCTGAGGCACAGCGCCACGTCTGCGCTGTTCGAGCGCCGGGACGTGATCATCGTTTCCAGCGTGTCATGCATATACTCCCTGGGCCCTCCGGAAGAGTATTCCGGGCAGATAGTGGGGATACGGCCCGGGATGGAGATGGATCCGAGACAGTTCATGGCCAGGCTCGTGGACATAAGCTACGAAAGAAACGACATCAACTTCGTCAGGGACAAATTCAGGGTCCGCGGCGACACGGTTGAGGTTTTCCCCGCAGGGTATACAGGAAGAGCCGTGAGGGTGGAGTTCTTCGGAGACGAGATAGAGCGGATCTGCGAGTTCGACCCGCTCACGGGCCAGCCCATCGAGTATGTGAACTATGTCCCGATATATCCGGCAACCCACTATGTGATGGATCCCTCAAAGAAGGAGAACGCCTTCAGGGAGATCGAAAGGGAGCTCGGGGAACGGGTGGCGTGGTTCGAGGCGAACGGCAAGCTGCTGGAGGCCCAGAGGCTTTCCGAAAGGACCAGGTACGACCTTGAGATGCTGCGGGAAGTCGGCACATGCGCCGGAGTGGAGAACTATTCGAGGATCTTCGCCGGGCGGGAACCGGGATCGACGCCATACTGCCTCCTGGACTACTTCCCGGACGATTTCATAACGTTCATAGACGAGAGCCACGTGACGATCCCGCAGGTCAGGGGCATGAGTGGCGGTGACAGGGCAAGGAAGAAGAACCTGGTGGACTACGGGTTCCGCCTGCCGTCCGCCTATGACAACAGGCCCCTTGTGTTCAGTGAATTCGAGGACAAGATCGGTCAGACTGTGATGGTGTCGGCAACGCCGGCTGACTTTGAACTGAACGTGTCCGAGCAGATAGTGGAGCAGATAATCCGTCCCACGGGCCTGCTTGATCCCGAGGTCGAGATAAGACCTATCGAGACTCAGGTGGACGATCTTCTCGGTGAGATCCGACAGCGTACGGAGCGGGGCGAAAGGGTGCTTGTCACCACGCTGACGAAAAAGATGGCGGAGGATATAGCCGAATACCTTTCCGACAACGGCACGAGAGTCAAGTACATCCACCATACAATCGAGACGATGGAGAGGGCGGAGCTGCTCAGGGATCTGAGGCTCGGAGCCTACGACGTCCTTGTGGGGATAAATCTGCTGAGAGAGGGCATCGACCTTCCCGAGGTCACCCTGGTGGCGATACTCGATGCTGACAAGGAAGGATTGTTCAGATCCACGAGGTCTCTTGTCCAGATGATCGGGAGAGCCGCGAGAAACGAAAACGGCAAGGTTATACTCTACGCGGATACTATAACACAATCCATAAAGGACGCCGTAGACGAGACCAACCGGAGAAGAGAGATCCAGAAAGCCTACAACGAAGAGCACGGGATCGTGCCGAAGACCATAGAGAAGGGCATCGGCGAGATGATCCAGATCTCCTCCGGAGATGCATCCGCGAAGGGAAAGAAACAGAGGAAGGAACTTTTCGGAAAAGAGACCGGATACACGTCGGTCGACGACATGATCGCCTCTCTGACCGCGGAGATGAAAAAGGCTGCTTCGGAGCTGCGTTTCGAGGAGGCGGCTTTCCTGAGAGACAAAATCAGGTCCCTCAGGGAGGAAAAACCCGAATGAAGGACACAGATGCGTTCATTTTCAGCGTTTTTCTTGTTTTGAAATCAAAGGTGTGATATAATCTACCGATGGAAGTCATGAATTCTTTACGGAGGAAACATAAATGGAAGACAGTGTAAACTATGCCGAATATACCGTCACTAAAAAGGCCGAGGGCAAGGCTCTGAAAAAGAGACTGCTCCTGATAGCTCTTTATCTTGTGGTGATCATTGCATTCGTAGTCGTATGCATCGTAACGAGCGGTGCCGCTGCCATCTGGGCGACGGTAGTCGTTCCGCTTTTCATAGCCCTTGTGTTCTTTACACAGAGGCTTGTCAAGGAAGAGCGCAAATACGAAGTGGCGAACGCGAAGCTGGTCATTTCCGAACTCAACGCCGGCGGAAAAGGCAAAGTCGTGTCCGATGATCTTGTATCTGCATATTCTGTCATCGCGCCCACGACCGAGGAGAACAAGGATCAGTGGACAAAGGCCGATGAGATCCAGGACCATCGCGGTGATTCCAAGAGCCCTGACTCATATTTTGCCCGTCTTGAAAAGGACGGAAAGTCCAAGGTCGTTCTTTTTGAAGTGACCAACAAGATGCTGAAGAGCATGAAATTCTATAACAGAAATACGGAGATAATCACAGTAAGGCACTGAGATTTTTCTGCAATGATTCCGGATGTGGCACACCCGCCGCGTTCGGGATTTTTGTACTGTTGTTTGAGGTAATTGATGAAGCATAAGAACATTGCATATATAAGCAGATCCGCTCTGATCGGCAACTACAGGAGGATCGTGCAGCTGACGGCTGACGGTGCCGCCGGGCTCGGAAACAGGTCCCCGAGAGTGATCTGCGTGGTCAAGGCCGACGCATACGGCCATGAGATCGGGATAACAGCCAAGGCGCTGGGGGACGCGGGATGTGATTTCTTTGCCGTTTCCTCGGAAGAGGAGGCGGTGGAGCTGAGAAGCCTTGAGGAGCTGAACTCCAGGCATCCTGACATCCTCATACTCGGCAGGGTGGACCCCGAGAACGTGGGCGAGATGCTGGAATGTGACATCGCGTGTGCTGCAGTCTCCTATGAGAACGCCTGCGGCCTTCTGAGGGCGGTCAGGTCATACAATGAGCTGACCGGCAGCAGTGAACGGCTGAAGGTACACATCAAACTGGATACCGGCATGAACAGAGTGGGGTTCCTCGCCGATGAGGAAAACTCCATGGAAACGGCGGAGAAGATCAGGGAACTGTCCGCTCATCCGGAACTTGAGATAGCAGGGATCTTTACTCACTGTTCATCCGCTGATGACGAGCTTATGGACGGGCACATGGTCGATGGCTACGGTAAAGGATATACCGCGCTCCAGATCGAAAGGTTCAGAAGGATCACGGACAGGCTGGAGGAACTGGGAGTCGATACCGGAATAAAGCATTTAGCGAACTCGGCAGTAACCCTCAGGATGCCCGAAGCGTATTTCGATGCGGTGAGGGCGGGAGTCATAATATACGGTCTCACGCCCAATGCCTCTGTGGGATACGGGTTAGTGCCGGCGATGAGATTCGAGTCCACGGTCGTGCATATACATGAGATCAGGGCCGGCGACAGGGTAAGCTACGGTGCGGAATTCGTTGCGGACCGTGATATGGTCCTTGCGACTGTGGCTGCGGGATATGCAGACGGATTCGAAAGGGCCTACTCCGGATGCAAGGTCAGGATAAACGGCAGGGAATACCGGCAGGTGGGCCGTATCTGCATGGATCAGTTCATGGTCGATATAACCCCGGAGGATCACGGATGCCCAGACGTCAGGGTCGGAGACAAGGTCATCCTCTTCGGCGGGGATGACGGAACATCTGTAAACGAACTGGCAGACAGAGCAAAGACCATAAACTATGAAGTGATCTGCAAAGTGAGCAAGAGAGTCCCCAGGATCCCGGAAGAATGAGAATTCCGGATGAAAGGATAATGACATGTCTGACAAACAATACTATATAGGGATCGACCTCGGGACCTCTTCGGTCAAGCTTATGCTGATCGACGGCGGCGGGGCGATCGTCCGGACGGAGAGCAGGGAGTACCCACTTATTTTCCCGAATCCGGGCTGGTCCGAACAGCTCCCCTCGGACTGGTGGGAAGGCGTGAAGAGCGGACTGAAAGCGCTGACTTTAGACCTTGACCCGTCCGCGATCAGGGGGATCGGATGCGGCGGCCAGATGCACGGTCTCGTGATACTCGACGAGGACGATCAGGTCATACGTCCCGCAATCCTCTGGAACGACGGGAGAACATTCAGGGAAGTCGAATATCTGAACGAAGTTATAGGGAAAAAGAAACTGTCCGAGCTGACGGCGAACATAGCGTTCGCGGGATTCACTGCGCCCAAACTACTGTGGGTCAGAAACAACGAGCCGGAGAACTTCGCGAAGATAAGAAAAGTGATGCTCCCGAAAGACTATATCAACTACAAGCTGACCGGAGTCCACTGCTGCGACTATTCGGACGCTTCCGGGATGCTGCTGCTTGATGTGGAACACAGGCGCTGGTCTGACGAGATGCTTGCTATCTGCGGCCTTGACGAGTCGGTCATGCCCCATCTGTACGAAAGCTTCGCGCCTGTGGGAAAAGTCATGCCGAACGTGGCGGCCGAACTCAACCTGAGCCCCAGGACACTGGTCGTGGCCGGAGCCGGAGACAACGCGGCGGCCGCCGTAGGGACGGGAGTCGTCGGGGACGGCGGTTGCAATATCTCCCTCGGCACATCCGGAACGGTTTTCATCTCATCGAAGCAATTCGGGGTGGATCACAACAACGCGCTCCATTCGTTTGCGCATGCTGACGGAGGCTATCACCTGATGGGATGCATGCTTTCCGCGGCGAGCTGCAACAAATGGCTCTGCGAGGACATCCTGGGCACATCCGATTATGCAGCCGAGCAGAAGGACATCACGGACGGCCGTCTCGGTGAGAACAGAGTATACTTTCTTCCTTACCTGATGGGCGAGAGGAGCCCGATAAACGATACAAACGCGAGAGGCGTGTTTGCCGGCATGACGATGGACTCGTCAAGACGGGACCTTGTGCAGGCGGTGCTGGAAGGCGTCGCGTTCGCTATCCGTGACAGCGTCGAGGTCGCGAAGTCTCTCGGTATAAAAATAGAAAAAAGCCGTATCTGCGGAGGCGGGGCAAAATCCCCGCTCTGGAGAAAGATAATGGCGAACGTGCTTGACATCCCGCTTGAGATACCGAAGACTGAGGAAGGTCCGGGGTACGGCGGGGCGATGCTGGCCATGGTGGGATGCGGCAGATTCGGATCGGTCGCGGAAGCCGCGGATGCCCTGACCGAGGTGTCGGGGACAGTCGAGCCGGATCCTGAGACCGCGGAAAAGTATGAGACCAAATACCGCATATTCAGACAGATCTATCCGGCGATGAAGTCGCTGTTTGAAGAAATGAAGGAGGATTGAGATGGGAGAGATTTTCAAGAACATACCCGTTATTCCTTATGAAGGACCGGGATCAAAAAACGATCTGGCATTCAGGTTCTACGACCCTGACCGTGTGATACTCGGCAGGAAAATGAGCGAGCATCTTCCGTTCGCCATGGCATGGTGGCACAATCTCGGAGCCGCAGGGACCGATATGTTCGGGCGCGACACGGCCGATAAATCCTTCGGCGCGGAAAAGGGAACCATGGAACATGCGAAGGCAAAAGTCGATGCCGGATTCGAATTCATGAAAAAGCTCGGGATCAAGCTGTTCTGCTTCCATGACGTGGATCTTGTGCCGGAAGCCGACGACATCAACGAGACCAACAGAAGACTTGACGAGATATCAGACTATATCCTCGAAAAAATGAAGGGCACTGATATCAGGTGCCTCTGGGGAACGGCGAACATGTTCTCAAACCCCAGATTCATGAACGGAGCCGGATCCACAAACTCGGCTGACGTGTACTGCTTTGCAGCGGCACAGATCAAAAAAGCCCTGGAACTCACCGTGAAGTTCGGCGGCAGGGGATACGTGTTCTGGGGCGGCCGCGAGGGATACGAGACTTTGCTGAATACGGACGTGAAGTTTGAGCTGGAGAATATCGCAAGACTGATG
>CACZSC010000223.1 GCA_902783755.1 uncultured Ruminococcus sp.
CTGTCCTGGGCTTTCTTCGCCTCTTCCAGCCTGTCCAGCACGTAGTTGCTGGTGGCCCTGGCTCCGTCAAGCAGTTCCCGGGCCTTGGCGGTCATCTTTTCGGCTTCCTTCTCGGCACCGGCCAGTTTCGTCTTCAGTTCCTTTTCTGTCTTCGCCCGGAACTCCTCGAACTCACGGCGGCTCTGCTCGGCGTCAGCCCTGCTCTGTTCCAGTTCCTTCCTGCTCTGCTCCAGCTTCTCGATCACGTTCTCGAAGCTCCTTGAGCCCGAATCCACGTATCTCTCCGCTCTCCGGATTATATCCTCCGGCAGTCCCAGATTCTCCGATATTGCAAAGGCGTTGGACTTGCCCGGCGCCCCGATAATGAGACGGTATGTGGGGCTGAGGGTCGCCACGTCGAACTCACACGAAGCGTTCACCACGCCGTCCGTCTCTATGGCATAGGCCTTCAGTTCGGCGTAATGTGTGGTGGCCGCGCAGAGGGCCTTCGACATCCTGACCTCCTCGAGGATGGACATGGCGAGGGCCGCGCCCTCCACGGGATCCGTCCCGGACCCCAGCTCGTCGAGCAGCACAAGGGAATTGTCCGTCAGACCGTTTATGATGCTGACTATTATCTTCATGTGAGACGAGAAAGTGGACAGGGACATCTCTATGCTCTGTTCGTCCCCGATGTCCGAGAATATCTCATCGAACACGCCGACCTCGGAAGTATCCTCCGCTGGTATATGCAGGCCGGACTGGGCCATGAGCACGAACAGGCCTATGGTCTTCAGCGTCACGGTCTTGCCTCCGGTGTTCGGACCGGTTATGACCATCATGCTATATCCCTGTCCCAGGCTAACTGTAACGGGGACCACTTTCTTTTTGTCCAGCAGCGGATGTCTCGCCTTATGGAGATCCACCACTTTCCTGCCGGATATCTTCGGACCCGAGCCGTCCATCTGGTAGGACAGGTCCGCAGAGGCGAAAATGAATGCCAGCTCCGTTATATTCAGATAGTTGCGGATCAGAAGGTCTCCTTCATTGTAGACATCGGATGACAGTTCCTTTATGATCCTCTCGATCTCCCTCTGTTCCTTTATCTCAAGCTCCCTGAGCTCGTTGTTGGCCTCAACCACGGCCAGAGGCTCTATGAACAGCGTGGCACCGGAGTTGGAGGTGTCGTGGATGAGGCCCTTGACCTCGTTCCTGTACTCTGCCTTGACCGGGATCACCATCCTTCCCGCTCTCGTGGTGATTATGTTCTCCTGAAGGTATTTCGACTGGCCCTGGGTGTATTTCAGCATCAGTTCCTTGATCTTCGATTCCACGTTGCGCTTCTTCCGGCGTATGTCGGACAGCTCGTGGCTGGCTTCGTCGGATATGTAGTCCTCGGCGATTATGGCCCGGCTGATCTTCTCCTCGAGAAAGCGGTCCGGCTCCAGCCGGTCGAAGATCTCGGCGAGAGACGTTTCCCTCACCCTGTCTCCCTCGGCGTATTCAGAGAGCCTTCTCGAGGTCCTGAGGACTCCCGCGCAGTCCAGAAGCTCCCGCAGCGAGAGCAGGGCCTCCTTGCCCGCTCTGTCCACGGCCTCACGTATGTCCTTCACCATGCCGAAGGAAGGCATTCCCTTGATCCCCACCAGGCTCTTCGCGTCAGTGGTCCTCTGCTGGGCCAGCCTGACCTTGTCGATCTCCGTGTACGGTCTCAGGGCCCTGGCCATGGCGGCGGATCCCTCCGTGGGGCACAGTTCCGCCAGCATCTCCAGTATCTTGTTGAATTCCAGCGTATATATGACTTTTGAATTCATTTCTCTAAGTGTTCCTTATTTTCCTGTAGTATTCGAGGGACGTGAACCCGTGGCCCAGATGGTTGAGAAGGTATTTTTCGCATACGTTCCCGAATGCCGGAAGGTCCTTCGCCCCCAGGGAAAAGGCCAGTATCTTCTTCGGCTCCGCCTCCTCAAGGTATCTCAGCGCGTCCGTTACCTTCCCCGGCAGCGGCGCATATATGCCGCCGAGATCACCGTCCTCAGGCAGAAGCTCCCGCTTCTCATCCATGCACTTTCCGCAGAGCAGCATCCCTTCCATTATGTCAAGGGCCCACTCCCCGCCGTCCGCGCCGCCGGGTTCTCTGCCGCATCTCCCGCAGCAGGACAGGTCCGGCATGAAGCCCTCCTGGACCGCCAGCCTGAATTCGAAGGCCCCCTTGATCTTTCCGGCGGGGATCTCCTGCTTCTCAGACAGGGCGTACAGGGTGTTCAGCACCAGCTGCACCAGTTCCGGGTTCTCCTCGGTATCAGTGGCGATGTCATATGCGATGTCGCATATGTAGTTGGCCAGGGCCAGTCTCTCGAGGTCGTAGCGGATGTTCATGAAGTTCTCGATGTAAGAGGACTCCCTGACGTAGTATCTCTCGCCTTTTTTCCTCAGTATGAAGCTTGAGTAAGTAAGCAGCTGTGAGCTTGCGGCGTTTTTGCTTTTCAGGCTGAAGGCGCCCTTCACCGATGCCGCGATCCTCCCGAGATCCGGCGTCAGCAGGGTTATTAACTTGTCTGCCTCCCCCACCTGGACTTCCCGGATCACCAGGCCCTTTACGGCAATGTCTTCCATTCCTACCTCAGTTTTCTATGTCTTCTTTTCTGAATCCCAGGCTGTTGAGACTGAGCTGGTCGTCCCTCCACCTTTCCTTCACCTTCACCCATACGTCAAGGTATACGTGGATGCCGAAGAAGGCCTCCATGTCCTCTCTCGCGTAGGTGCATATCTTCTTCAGGGTCTCACCGTTCTTTCCGATGAGGATGCCCTTATGGGACTTCTTCTCACAGTATATCTCCGCCCTTATCTTCAGAAGGTCGTCATTCTCCTCGAAGGCCTCTATCACCACGGCCGTGCCGTGGGGTATCTCGTCGGACATGGTCCTGAGTATCTTCTCCCTTATGATCTCCGCAGCAATCTGCCTCTCGGGCTGGTCGGTAAGGCTGTCCTCGTCGAACATCCATTCGCTCTCGTAAAGGAATTTCGAGGCCTCGTCCAGCACCTCATCCACTCCCTTGCCGTTCTCTGCGCAGGTGGGCACCACTGCGTCGAATTCATGCAGTGCCGCATAGTCCGTTATGATCTGGGCCAGCTTTTCCCGGTTCACAAGGTCGATCTTGTTCAGCACCAGGATAGAGGGCAGCTCCAGCTTCCTTATCCTGTCTATGAGGCTCTTCTCGATCTCGCCTGCCGGATATCCGGCATCCGCGATCAGTATGACGGCGTCGCTGGATCCCACGGAGGAGCGGACGGTCTTCATCATGTACTCGCCCAGCTTGGTCTTCGCCTTGTGGACTCCGGGGGTATCGATGAACACGAACTGGTCCTCGCCCTTGGTCAGTATCCCGGCTATGCGGTTCCTGGTTGTCTGGGGCCTTGACGACACTATGGCCACCTTTTCCCCGAGCATCCTGTTCATGAGGGTGCTCTTGCCCACGTTGGGCCTTCCGACTATGGATATGAAGGCGGTCCTTGTCATCTCTCGATCCTCATCTTCTTCATTATGATCCTCTGTCTGGCTCTCATCTCCTCTTCATCCTCGGGCTCCATGTGGTCGTAGCCCAGAAGATGGAGCACGGAATGCACCACCAGGAACGCGCACTCCCTCTTGTAGGAGTGGCCGTATTCCACGGACTGCCCGTAGGCTTTCTCCAGGGAAAGCACTATGTCTCCGAGCATGACGGGCTCTCCCTCTTCCGGGATCTCCCCGCCCCGTATGTCGTACATGGGGAACGAGAGCACGTCCGTCGGAGCGTCGATGCCCCGGAACTCGCGGTTCTTCTCCCTTATGCCCTCATTGTCGGTGAACGTGACCGACACTTCGGAGGGCCTTGTCCATCCCTCGCATGAGAGGGCCGTGTGCACGGCGTATCTCACCAGGAGCTTCAGCCCCGGGTTCACTCTGGTCTTGTTCTGCTGATTTGAAAAATATATCTTTAGCATGATCAGTCCTTCCTTGCAGCCCTCCAGGCCTTCTCGCGCCTTTCGGTGTCGCGGATCTTCTTTTCCCTTTCATATTTGTCGTAGGCCATGATGATCTTCTGGACCAGCCTGTGCCTCACCACGTCACGCTCCGTGAACTCGTGGATGCCAATGTCCTCGATCCCCTTCAGGATCGAGGTGGCCACGGACATGCCGGACCGTACGCCCCTTGGCAGGTCGGTCTGGGTTATATCGCCGGTCACCACGGCCTTGGAACCGTTGCCCAGTCTCGTCAGGAACATCTTCATCTGCTCCGGCGTGGTGTTCTGAGCCTCGTCCAGGATTATGAAGGCCTCGTCCAGGGTACGTCCCCTCATGTAGGCGAGAGGCGCCACCTCTATGGTCATCTTCTCTATCATGCGTGAACAGGATTCCGCCCCGAGCATGTCGTAGAGAGCGTCGTAAAGGGGCCTGAGGTATGGGTCTATCTTGCTCTGCAGATCCCCCGGGAGGAACCCGAGCCTCTCCCCGGCCTCCACTGCCGGTCTCGTCAGTATGATCCTTGAGATCTCGTGGGCCCGCAGCGCCTTCACGGCTGCCGCTACGGCGAGATAGGTCTTGCCCGTGCCGGCAGGGCCTGAGCACAGCACCACCGTGTTCTTTTTTATGAGATCAAGATAGCGCTTCTGTCCCGCAGTCTTCGCCTTTATGGGCTTCCCGCGGGCCGTCACCATGAAGCAGTCGTCGCCGAAGTTCAGTTCCTCTTCTCTTCCCGCCTTCACCATGGATATGGAATAGTCCACGCTCTGGTCGCTGAGATCATCGCCGAAGGCCACTATCCGCTTCATCCCGGAAATGGCCACTGCCGCCTTTTCGGCTGCCTCATCATCCCCTTCCACCACTATGGTGTCCCCGCCGTCGTTCTCCGACTGCATGTTGTATATCCTTACCCCGAACTCGTTCTCGACCCTTTTCAGGTTCCGGTCGAAATTCCCGAATATCCGGGCTGTCTCCTCTGCCGACGAGGTCTTGATCTTCTTCTGAATCAAGCCTTTTATCCCCCTGCTGAAATCTATATGATATGTTTCCGCAGCACGGGACATCCCCTGCGGGACCCCATACTCCGCCTTATACTGTATTTTACCAAATCGCCGGCAAACATTCAAGGAAAAACGGGAAATATGTGCCCCAATCGGAAAGATAAAGGACCGGGCTGTGAAACCCGGTCCCGTTTGTCAGTATATGCTTTATTCTGTCCTTTCGGCCTGATAGTATGTCTTCAGGTTGGCTACGTCCTCGGCCGTGAGGGCCTTGCCGTAGATCACCAGCTCGTCCAGTGTTGCGGGAAACTTGTCGTAGCTGAACGTGGAGTCCTGTCCGAAGGCTATGCCCAGTCCGGTGCCGTTGAACGAGGCTTCCTTGAACTCGTCCGTGATCGGGACTGTCACGATCTCTCCGAAGTCAAGGCACAGTCCCACGGTGCCGGCTTCCCTGTCCACTATCATGATCACATGCATCCAGCCGTTCCTGTAATCCTTCGGAACGCTGAACTCGTGGTCCATGCGGTTCTTTCCGTCGCCTACGTTGAACTTGATGTCGGATCCCCGGAACGCCAGCACGAACCCGTAGTTTGTGCCGCTTCTCCAGTCCTTGTTGGCGAAGATGCACGGATCACCGCTGGCAGCCATGGTCTTGACCCAGCAGGATACGGAGAAGCTCCTGTTTTCGGGCCTGAAGTACGTCAGGATACCGCCGTCGGTCACATCTGCCCCCTTGCCGTAATATCCGTCGACGAAGTAGAGTTTGCCCTTTTCCTTAACGAAGTAGTCATCGATGACATCGGTGATGTCCCCGTCCAGAGGCAGGTACATCTCGATGTTCTCCCTGCCCACGATATCGAATATGGATCTTCCGGAATCAAGGGCCGGAGTCTCCTCGCCCTCGTGGGTGTATCTGATGTTCTCGGGGAACACGTATTCTTTTCTCTCACCGGCCTCGACTCCTTCGAAGACTCCCGTCGGGACTCTTGAGGTCCAGGTCTCCGGTGTCATGTCTTCAAGTCCCAGGGCATACAGAACTATGGCCGATATGTCCCTGATCTCGGCGTCCGCGATAGTACCCTTCTGTACGGTCTTTCCGGCGACCGCGATCATGATCGTCATCTCCTCGGGGGAATCTCCGCCGTGGGATCCGCCACCTTCCCGTCCCTTTCCCGTTCCGCCGTGGTCGGCGGTGACGATGAAGAGAGTGTCCTCGATCATTCCGTTTTCAGCCATTTCGTCATAGACCTGGCCGATCATGGCATCGACCCTCTCGATCTGGTCCAAATGGGGCTGGTTGCCGTATCCGGAGCCGTGGCCCGTGTGGTCGCAGCTGTCGTACTGGACAAAGAGGACCTTCGGGTCGTGACCGCGCAGATAGTTGATGATGAGCTGGGTCACTGCCTCGTCGGAATCTGCGTGATCCTTGTATACATTGATCTCATTCTCGATGATACCTTCGTTGATGACGTTCCAGTTGTTGAAGGATGCCAGGTCGCAGTCGGGATCGGACTCTCTCACCAGTCTGAAGAAGCTCGGGAATTCAGAGTCCATGGGATACGGGGTCGAAGCTGAGTTCGTGAGCCCGTGGAATTCGGGGAGCACGCCGTGCAGCAGCGAGCCCCAGCACTGGGCGCTGATGGACGGATGCATGGTCTGGGCCTCGTATGTGACGGCGCCGTCAGCAAATATCCTGTCCAGGTTGGGCGTCACCGCCTCCTGGAAGAAGGCTCCGCCCCCGTCCACGCCGATGATGACCACATGCTTGTAGATGTATCTCTCTCCGAGATCCAGATCCTGTCTGAGGGAAGGATCCACGATCCTGGTTATTATGGCCGCCACTTCGGAACGCCTGATGGATCTTTCGGGATAGAAATTGCCCTGCTTGTCTGATCCTATGGTGATGCCGCTCCTGTAGAGCCTGTATATGTCAGCCGCGTACTCGTCTCCGATGTCAACGTCCGGGATCGCGTTGTCC